>JBDHVM010000052.1:0-8227 GCA_039809725.1 Peptostreptococcus sp. | reverse complement strand
TTCTTTCACGTTTATGCCTCCGTCAAAGTCCCATTTTCAACTTTTTCAAAAGATTTAAGCATTTTGTTGATGAATGAAGACTACATTCATGGATTTTCATATATTGTTATATCAATTTTGGGAAGTCTTATTGTTGTTGCTTTTGGTTATCACGCTGCTGTGTATACATCAAAAATATTATCTAGGTCATAAAATGAGGTGATTGCCAATGTTAGAAATACTGTTAGTGGAAATAGGTGGCGGCTTAGGTGCAGTCGCAAGATATTCCATCGGAAAGAAAGTCAAGGAAAAAAATAGGTTTAACCTTCCTGTTAGCACAATGATAATAAATATTAGTGGGTCATTTCTGCTTGGCATCTGCATAGTAAAGCTTTATAATCCAAGCGCTAAACTACTGCTACAAACGGGTTTTATCGGCGGTTTTACAACCTTTTCTACTTTTATGGTAGAAGGTTATTCTCTATATAAAACTTCAGATGTAAAACTCTGTTTTAAGTTTTTTGTCATGACAATTGTTTTAGGAGTTGCAGCTTTTACAAGTGCTGTTTTTATATTTAGATAGGAGGTTAAAATGGTTGATGTTACAATGTTGGGCACAGGTGGTAACGTCCCTACACATACAAGATTTTGTTCTAGTGCAATGATAAAATACAAGGGAATAAAAATTTTGATCGATTGTGGAGAAGGAACTCAAATATCAATGAAATCAATCGGATGTGGATTCAAATCAATCGATTTAATCTTGATTACACACCTTCATGGTGACCATATCAATGGTCTTTTAGGTCTTTTATCCACGCTTGGCAATGCAGAAAAAAGGACTCCACTTACAATTGTAGGGCCAAAGGGAATAAAAAAAGCTATAAAAGCAATGATGATCCTTTGGGAAAGACTTGCATTTAATTTAAATGTTATCGAAGACCCTTCTGGAAAATTTTCCGTTTGCGATGGTGTCTTAAAAGAAATTGAAATTGAAGCAACAAGTCTTGATCATTCTACTGAATGTATCGGATACAATCTATATTTTAAGAGGACAAGAACTTTTGAAGTTGAAAAAGCAATTAAAAATAATGTACCAAAAAAACTTTGGAACCCTCTTCAAAAAGGTAGAACTTTTTTTGTAGATGATAAAATCTATACGCCTTCGATGGTTCTAGGATCTGAAAGGAAAGGTATTAAGATAAGTTTTATTACAGATACTCGTCCTTTGAGTTCTATTGTGAAATTTGTTGAGGAAAGTGATTTATTCATATGTGAAGGTATGTATGGTGATGACTTGGACATTGGTAAAGCAGTTAAAAATAAGCACATGACTTTTCGAGAATCTGCCACTATGGCGGCAAATGCAAATGTTAAAAAACTTTTATTGACGCACTTCTCTCCTTCAATGGATCGTCCTCAAGATTTTATAGAAAATGCAACGAATATCTTCAAAAAAACTATAATTGGATATGACGGAATCAATCTTTCAATTCCTTACCCTGATTAAAAAACTGTTTAACAATTTACATTGTTAGACAGTTTTTCTTAATGTACAGTTTTTTATTACTGCATATGTTTTACACTATAGAATGCCTATATACTAAATAAATTATAATAATACAGCATTTTTCCCTCAATTACTTAAATATATTTTTTTTATTTTTCTTTAAAAAAAGTAGTGAATTTTCTTTTATATTGTGGTAATATTAAAATAATCAGAAAATTCAATCAAGCCACTTTATCCGACTTTGTCGGATTTTGTTCTTTAAATGCTTTGTTAGTTTTATGCCAATTGAGAATTCAATTGAAAAAGCATTATTTGATTGAAAATAATTAGGGTTTATAGTATTAAAGGGGGGAATAAACATGAGTAGGCTTTATATCAATACTCCTGACACTGCTCAAATAGTAGTTGAGGGTTTGTATAAAGACGTTGAAAGAAGAATAATAGCAAGTCCACCTGGTATATGTCCAGTTGAAGTATCACTATCGTTTTTGAAACTCTGTCATGCTCAGTCATGTGGCAAATGTGTTCCATGTAGAGTTGGACTTGGTAAGCTTCAAGAATTGATGGAAACAGTTCTGGATGGTGAGGCAAATCAAGACACACTAAGGCTGATCGAGGATACAGCACGTGTTATAGTTTATTCTTCGGACTGTGCAATTGGTTACGAAGCGGCCGAAATGGTTCTTAAAGGTGTACTTGGATTTAGAGATGACTATCTTTCACACATAAATAAACAAAAATGTTCAATGGATAGAAACATCTCTGTACCTTGTGTTACTCTATGTCCAGCTGGAGTTGATGTACCTGGATACATTGCCTTAATTGGCGAAGAAAGATATGCTGATGCAATTAGACTTATAAGAAAGGATAACCCTTTCCCTACTGCTTGTGCATTAGTTTGTGAACACCCATGTGAAGCAAGATGTAGAAGAACAATGGTGGATGCTCCTTTAAATATTAGAGGAATGAAAAAATATGCAGCTGATCACGCTGGAATCGTACCTCCTCCTGCTTGTGAAGAAAGCACTGGAAAAACGGTTGCAGTAGTTGGTGGTGGCCCTAGTGGACTTAGTGCCGCATACTACCTTTCTTTGATGGGTCATAAGGTGGAAGTTTTTGAAGAAAAAGATAAATTAGGTGGAATGCTTAGATACGGAATACCTAACTACAGACTACCTAGAGAACGATTACAAGAGGATATAGATGCAATACTTGCGACAGGAGTTGAAATACACACTAATGTTGCTGTTGGAAAAGATATAGCAGTGGAAAAACTTGCAAAAGACTATGACGCTGTCTACATCTCAATCGGAGCTCATGATGATAAAAAACTTGGAATAGAAGGCGAAGATGCAAATGGAGTTACATCTGCAGTTCAGATGCTTAAAGATATAGGAGATATTTATTATCCAGATTTCACAGGTAAAAAGCTGGTAATAATCGGTGGTGGAAACGTGGCAATGGACGTAGCTCGTACAGCAATTAGATGCAATGCAAAGAGCGTAACTATAGCCTATAGAAGAAGACAAGTTGATATGACTTGCTTGGTTGAGGAAATCGAAGGAGCAATAGCAGAAGGTTGTGAACTTCGTACTCTAATGGCACCTATAAAGGTCGAAACTGATGAGGATAACAATGTAAAAGCGCTTTGGGTTCAACCACAAATCGTAGGAGAATATGATTCATCTAATAGACCAAGACCTAGAAATAATAGTGAAGATCCTGTAAGAATTGAGTGTGATCAGGTTATAGTCGCTATAGGTCAAAATATAGAATCAAGCCACTTTAAAGAATTTGGTATGCCAATCAAGAGAGGTAGTATATCTGCCCTTAGCTCAAGTGAGATAGAAAATCTTCCTGGAGTATTTGCTGGTGGCGATTGCGTAACAGGTCCAGCAACAGTAATAAAAGCTATAGGCGCAGGAAAGGTTGCCGCTGCCAACATTGACGAATATCTTGGATTTAATCATTTGATAAGCGTTGATATTGATCTTCCAAAGATCCGTTGGAATGACAGACCTGCTTGTGCTAGAGCAAATATGAAAGAAGTCCCTGTCGACGAAAGAAAGCTCAATTTCGAGGAAATTGAATACGGCTTTACTGCTGATGAAGCTCAGCAAGAAGCTTCAAGGTGCTTGAGATGTGATCACTTTGGATGGGGAAATTTCAGAGGAGGTAGAACATCAAGATGGTAAATTTAACTATAGATAATCAAGTTATAAGCGTTGAAGAAGGTACTAAAATAATCGATGCTGCAAGAGAAATCGGTATAAAGATACCTAGACTCTGTTTTCTTAGAGATATGAATGAAATAGGTGCCTGTAGAATATGTGTTATTGAGGTTGAAGGTAAGGATAAGTTGCTTACTTCCTGTAACAACATAGTTGAAGAAGGTATGGTAATAAAAACAAATAGCCCAAAAGTCAGACGTACGAGAAAGACTAACATTGAACTTATACTTTCTCAGCATGATTTTTCATGTGCTACTTGTGTTAGAAGTGGAAACTGCTCACTTCAAGAAATTTCTAATGACCTTAGCGTCCTTCAAATGCCTTATGAATTAAAATATGATAAAAGGGAATGGAACAAGGATTACCCTTTACAGAAAAATTTCTCTAAATGCATTAAGTGCATGAGATGTATTCAAATTTGCGACAAGGTTCAAAGTCTTGGAATATGGGATATTGTAAACAGTGGATATAGAACTACTGTCGATGTATCACTTAATAGAACAATAGAGCAATCAGACTGTTCACTTTGTGGTCAATGTATTACACACTGCCCAGTTGGTTGTCTGACTGTTAGAAATGATATTTCAAAAATGTATGATGCAATAGAGAATCCAGATTTAATAACTGTAGTTCAAGTTGCACCTGCTGTAAGAACTGCTTGGGCAGAATACTTGAATATTGAAGACAGCAAGGCTGGTCCGAAAATGATGGTTTCAGCTCTTAAAAAAATAGGATTTGACTATGTTTTTGATACAAACTTTAGTGCTGACTTGACAATAATGGAAGAAGCATCTGAGTTTTTGGAAATCTATACTTCAGGTGGCAGAGACTATCCAATGTTTACTTCATGTTGTCCAGGCTGGGTTAGATTTATGAAATCTCAATATCCAGATATGGTTCAGTATCTGTCTACATCTAAATCCCCTCAACAGATGTTTGGTGCGATATGCAAAACATACTACGCTGACCTTTTAAATGTCAGTGCTGATAAGATTTTCTGTATTTCTGTAATGCCTTGCTCAGCAAAAAAACACGAGGCAGATATTCCAAGTATCAATGACGGAAATGCAAATAAAGATGTCGATTTGGTAATAACTACAAGAGAGTTAGAGAAGATAATACGATCAGAAAATCTAGACTTTAATATGCTACAAGAAGAGGATTTTGACTCACCTCTTGGAACTGGTAGTGGTGCTGGTGCAATATTCGGAGCTACAGGTGGTGTTATGGAAGCTGCACTTCGCTCTTCATATTACTTTGTGACAGGAAAAAATCCAGAACCTGATTCATTTAAAAATGTAAGAGGTCAAGAGGGTTGGAGAGAATCAAACTTCTCAATAGCAGGAAATCAAGTTAGAGTCGCAGTTGCTAGTGGTCTTGGAAATGCTAGAAACTTGATGGACGCACTTATTAGAGGTGATGTAAACTACGACTTCGTTGAAATAATGGCATGTCCAGGAGGTTGTTCTGGTGGTGGTGGTCAACCAATAAAAGACGGTTGCGAACTTGCATATAGCAGGGCACAAAAGCTGTACGATTTGGATAAGAATATGGATTTGAGATACTCTCACGAAAACCCATCAATAAAAAGAGTTTACAGTGAATATCTTGACAAACCAAATTCAGAATTGGCCCATAAATTGCTACATACTGACCATGAAGAATGGGATTTACCTCTTTCACCAAAACTTACAATGAAAACAGGTGATGACTTCTACGATGAGTTCTATGACGAGTATTAAGTTTAATCTAAATATTCATTGAATATATTAGTTTATAATGCCGTTCTAAATAAAGTTATTGCTACATAATTATTAGGTAATAAAATTTCCATTAATATAATAAAAATGATGTCAGTATCAAATCGGTACTGACATCATTTTGCGTGTACTATATCTAATTATTATTTTTTTCTTCTTATTACCTTTCTTACCAATACATCTTTAGTCTATGGTAAAAAACTCTTGCTATCCTATTACAATATCATAGTCTATATCGTTCTCTTTTACTTCTATTATTATTTTATATTTATTTTCTATTTCTTGTATCTGTTTTGATTTTTGATCAATAAACTTTGAGTAATAATCTCTACTTATACATACAGATATTTTCTTTTTTTCGCTATGGTTAACTGTATTAATAGCTTTTTTTTCTATTTGATCAATAATATAGTTCCCTGAATATTCTTCCCCTCTTGTATCTTTGTAATAATAAGATTCAAGTGAGTTACCCTCTCTCCTTCTAGCCATTTCTAAAAGACCCAATGCCGAAAAGCCATATACCTTACTTCTATTGCCATCTTCTGAGAAACATCTTTTTATGGTATTTAAGACTTCATTGTACTTTTTTTTATGCTTCATATCAATAAAATCTATAACGACAATTCCAGATATATCCCTCATCATAATATGCTTGGCAATTTCTTCTGCAACGGCAATATTTACGTCATAAACCGTATTTTCATAGCTTGATTCACCTTTATAGCGACCACTATTTACATCAATAACCGTCATTGCTTCCGTTTTATCTATAACAAAATATGAACCATTGCTTAGCCATACTTTTTTTGATATGTATTTTTTTATTTTATTATTTACACCATAAACTTCAAATATATCAATGCCTTTTTCTTTTCGTAGTATATTATAGTAATTCGAGCTTTTTCCTTTTAATATTGATTTTATCTCATCAAACAGGACTCCTTCATTGCAGATCACCTTATCTATATCAGGGTTTATGCTATTAAATATTGTAGAAATAATTGTACCCTCAAATTTATATAATAACTTTGGGCTATAGCTAGAATTAAAATCAGATAATATCTTTAAATATTTATCATGTAGTTCTTCCACCTCACTGTGAAGTTCATTAGTAGTCATAAAAGGAGCTTCAGTTCTTGCAATAAATCCTGCTTTTATATTTTTATCTTCTAATATTTTAAATAAGTTGCTTTGAAGTTTATGCCTGACCTTCTTATCCTCTATTTTTCCCGAAAATGCTATTCTATCGTTTGATGGTATATAAACAAGCCCTCTTTTAGATAGACTGATCTCCGTTGATAGTTTTGCACGTTTATTCCCAATTTTTTCCTTAACCACTTGAACAAGAACTCTATCTCCTTCGTTCATTTTATTATTTTTAATTTTTAAATACGCAAGCTCATCTTCTCCAATGTCGACAAAACAAGCCTCGATCCCAGGAAGCACCTTTTTTACAATCCCACGATATATATTTTTAATAATATCATCTGAATTTTTTTCATCTATTATTATTTTTTTTAGAGTCTCATCTTCCACTATTGCTAGTTTTGTAGAATTAACAAAATCCTCTATAATAAATTTTTTCATACGTCCCCCGAGCCTTTAAATAATATTGAGTTTAACACTGAAATATTTTATTCAGTTATTTTCCAAGCTTATTAATATAATATTTATATATAAATCATTATTTTTCTATCACTATATTTATGTTTTGTGTTTTAATACTTTACTTCAGATTTTACGAAAATCTATTAATTCTCCTTCTTCTCAAGTAAATATTCAAAACAATACCTATGTTTGCCATAGAAGTTAAAATTGAACTTCCACCATAACTTACAAAAGGTAGAGTTACACCAGTTACAGGCATTAACCCAACTGTCATTCCTATGTTTTGTATTATTTGATAAGTAAACATTCCCGTTATCCCAACAATAATAAAAGTACCATAGGAATTTTTTGATTTTTTTGCTATCATCAGCAACCTAGTTATCAACAGAGTAAACAAACCAATTACCAATATCATACCTAATAGGCCTAATTCTTCCCCAACAACAGCAAAAATAAAGTCACTATCACGAACTGGCAAAAAACTTTCTTGATTTTGAGTTCCATGATAAAGGCCCTTACCAAAAAAACCACCTGATCCAATTGCAATCATTGACTGAAGCACATGGTAATTACTACTTGCCTCTGGATTAAAAAAGTTTATGATTCTTATTTTTTGATGTGGTGCCATAAAAAAGTACATCACAGGTGCCATAACGACCAAAGCAATCACTGTATTTCTCATTATTTTTTTGTCTATACCTGCAGTATACAACATAAAAAAAACTATAAAAACAAATACGATTGCAGTCCCTAAATCTGGCTGTACAAGCAACAAACCTATCATTGGAACAGCATATAGCACTAACTTCAAAAGTGTTTTCAAATCATTCATACTGTCTTTATTTAAATCGACCAGTTTTGCATAGCTTAATATAAAAAGAGTTTTCACAACCTCTGATGTTTGAAGGTTTAGCGACCCTATTTTTATCCATGATCTTGCACCAAATTGCCTGTTTCCAATTACAGGCACTAATACAATCAAAAGTAGAAAAAAACTTATAATATATAACTCTTTATAATACTTACCAATACTATCATAATCAAAGAGCAGCATTGCAATTATAATTACGATTCCCAGTGCAAAGGCAAGCAACTGTTTATAAATTTGCGTAAAATCTCCACTTATATTTGTATGTGTT
>JBDHVM010000051.1:0-8281 GCA_039809725.1 Peptostreptococcus sp. | reverse complement strand
ACTTTTTGCAGTTGCGTAACCATCTTCGTATGTAGTTCCGCATGATTTTACGATCTTCTCATTATATCTAATTTTATTTTCTTTAAGCGCACTTTTATATCCCATTAATCTTTCATCTGGCGAATTTGTCAACTGATGACTAGCTCTCATAAACGCTATCTTTTTGTGACCCTTATCAATAAGAAACTGCGTCATATCTTTTGTAGCTGGTTCATTTTGAGTAGACACACTATAAATATCATAATCTCTTTGAGTTTTGCTAATATAAACGGCTGGTATTCCACTATTTTCTAGTAAATCAACAACGTCTTTGTCAATATCCCAACAAATCATAACAATACCTTCTACTTGTTTCGCTCTTAAAAGGTTAATACTCTTTATTTCCAATTCTTTCTCAGAATATGTATTAGCTAGAAGAATATCATAGTTATACATCTTTGATATTTCTTCAATTCCGTTCAAAATATCTGCTGAAAAAGTATCTGTAACTTCAGGCACAATCACACCAATCAATTGGCTTTTCTTAGTAACAAGACTTCTAGCTAGAGGATTTGGAACATAACCCGTCTCCTTTATTACGTCAAGAACCCTCTGTTTCACCTCATTTGTTACAGGTTTGGAATCATTTATTACTCTTGAAACCGTAGAAATTGAAACTCCCGCAATTTTTGCTACATCTTTAATTGTAATCGGCTTTTTCATATCCATTAATTATCTCCTTAAATTTGTATTTTTAGGTTTATTAGGCACCTATCACCCGAAAAAACTAAATATTTTTAACCGAATATTTAGTATTATATATTTTGATTATTCCACTCTTTTAGGAAATCGTTATTTTATCTTTCTTTTCCATTATATAACAAAGCACCCAATAAATACAGTATTTTGAAATTTTTTATTGAAAAAAAGACGATTATATATTAATATACTCTTATAACGTTTTGAAATAATATTTAACTACTTACTAGGAGGCAATTAAAATGTTTGAAAAAATAAAAGAAATAATTGTAGAGCAGTTGAGTCTTGATGATGATAGCTCTATTACAATTAACACAGATCTTCAAGAGGACCTAGATGCTGACTCTTTAGACGCTGTCGAAATCATAATGAACATTGAAGAGGAGTTCGAAATTAAAATTCCTGATGAGGAAATTGACAACATTAGAACTATCGGTGACATCATCAACTATATTGAAGATAATAAGTAATAACGATGTAGGGACTATAGTCCCTACATTTTTTATTTTCTTCACTTTACTACTATTCACTTTACTACTATTCACTTTACTACTATTCACTTTAATATTATTTATTTAATATTATTTATTTCATATTTTTTACATTTTATTTGCCTTTACATTATATGTACCTTTAATGACTTACTTTTCTTCATAAAACTCCACATTTTTTATTGTAATATCTACAGTTCCATCTTGATTTTGTCTTAATGAGTATTTCATCGGATCTTCAAAATCCTCTAAAAGTCCCTTAATATCAAATCCTGAACTCGTTTTTATGCTTCTTCGTTTTAACTTTTTTTCTACCCAAGTTTTATCTATTGTAAACTCAGTGTTCATTTCCTTTTCTTCCATCAATTCTTTATAACTCTTTTTTCTATCTTCATCTAAAATACTTTCATCGATAAACTTATCCAAATTTATCTCATTTGTTTCTTTTAGATTGAAGTTTAGTGCACTTCTTATATCTTCTGCCTCTTTTACGTTATTTCCATAGGCATTTGTAATCCAGTTGTCAGTAGTATTTTTAAATATTTTTGTCAAATATTTTTCGTCTCTAATCTTGCTACACTTAATAAACTCTGTAACAAATCCAGAGTCAGTTTCCTCTTTTTCTGCCTTTTTATCCAATACACTCAAATGCCATTCGTCGTTTACACCACTCGGAGAAACTAATGCCGCATGGATTATTTTTTGAGAATCTTGTATCCCTATCTCATTCGTTATCATATTGATTGAAACTACCTTATTTTCATCATCATAGACTATTTCATGGCTATAAAGTTTCTTATAATCTAATTTGATTATGGCAACTCCTTTTTGGTCTTTGTGAGTAAACAAAACAATTGCCAAATCACAAGAGTCAAGTTCTGCATTTATCTTCATTGAATCAAACATAAACCTCGCAATACCTTGTGAACTTATTACAAAAGATTTTTCATCATACATTATATGATCACAACATACTCTTATCTCATTATTCTCATAATCGTCAAAGGTAGCCTTTCTAAGATCTTCATCTCTTAATATCCTTCTGATGACCTTTTGATAGAATGCCTCTGTTTCAATTGAAACAGTATTTTCAACATCATTTAGCACTGGAAAATCTGAATTTTTATCCAGAACATGAATGATAAACTTATTAATTATCATAGTAAATTCCTTTCATATATCCTTTTAGTTTTTTTCATTTTTTTATTAGTGTTATATTTATTACAAATTTAAAAAATCACTTGTTCCACCTAGTTTTTGGATCAATTCTAATATATCATTTGGTATAGGAGATATGATACTAACCCTAGTATTTAATCTTGGCTGAGTGATTGACATTTTATACGCATGGAGAGCCTGCCTATTTATCAGTGTTTCATCAACCTTTCCATAAAGTTCATCTCCATAAATACCATGACCTATATGTGAAAGATGAACCCTTATCTGATGAGTTCTTCCTGTTTCAAGCTTTAACCTTAAAACTGTTGCCTCCTTCATCCTCTCTAAAACTTCATAATGGGTGATAGACCTTTGACCTCTATAATCTACACACCTTGTTATATTTTCCTCACTATCTCTATATATAGGTAGATCAATAGTCCCACTATCGTTTGGTACTATTCCTTCAACTACTGCAATATATATTTTTTCAGTATTATTCTCCGACATTTCGCATGAAATTTTATGGTGTGAATACGCATTTTTTGCAATAACTACTATTCCTGATGTGTTCATATCAAGCCTGTTTGCAAAACGTATTTTATAATTTTCATTAACTTTACCAATATGATGTTTCACATCATTTGCCAAAGTACCTTCATAGTGGCTCTTAGTAGGATGTACAACCATAAAAGGAGGCTTGTTTGCAATCAATAAATCAAAATCCTCATACAAGTACTCAACCTTTAAATCTTGAGACAAAAAGTCTGATCCTTCTTCGTCTATAATAATCTCTACTAAATCACCTTTTGTAATATATCCTGTTGGTTTTCTATTTTCTCCATTTACAAAAATATTCTTATCCCTCTTCATTTTTGAAATTGACCTTACAGAAAAATTCAACTCATCTATTAAAAAATCCTTTAATTTGGAATCCTTGTCAGTCGTTATTACAAATTTATTCCAGCATTGTTTCCCATCTACAAACAACTTTTCCCCTTCTCTCTTTCTTTTCACTAAATCTCTAAGGCTAATGAATACATACTTTATTTAGTCTTATATTCGTCTTATATATTCGTCTTATATACTAGTCTTATATATTATTCTTTTTTCCTAATGTGTTTTCACCTTTATTATCAGTTAATAAAAGAATGAAAATGAACGTATTTTCCTTAACTACATTATAATATTATACCACACAATTAGTTTCTATGATATAATTAAAGGTAATCGGAGCGACTATCTATTGAATAATTTAGCTACTCCAATTTTCTAATAAATTGTCATGAAAGGGGTGTTAAAATGGGTAGAAACGTTGCCATACGCTCTAATAATATGAAAATATCAAAAACAATAAGGAAAATTTTGATAGATAAGTTTATGTCCATAGGTTTTTCTGCGAGCGAAGAAATAACTCCAGAAACAGAATTGGTTATATCCGTAGGTGGTGATGGTTCATTTCTAAAAGCAGCCAGAGATCTCGACTATCCTGATGTACCTTTTATTTGTGTGAATACAGGACACCTTGGTTTTTTTGCTGAAATTTTGCCTGACGAGAGTGAAATCGACTATTTCATCGACTGTTACTTGCAATCAGACTACAAAGTGAACGAATTAAATCTTCTCGAAGTTGATATTATGGGCGATAATTTTAGACATACAAACTATGCAATAAACGAACTCGTCGTAAGAGGAAATCGCTCTAGAACTGCACATCTAAATCTTTTTGTAAATGGTAACTATATGGAAACCTTCAGTGGAGATGGTCTTATTATCTCTACATCGACAGGTTCAACAGCATACAATTACTCAGCGGGAGGTAGTATTGTAGACAACAGATTAAAAACAATGCAGATAACACCGATATCTCCAATAAGTACAAATGCTTTTCGTAGTTTTACATCTAGCATTATCTTACCTGCAGAAGATAGCGAGGTTTCAATCAATCCAGAATACAAAGTTGAAAACTCAATTTTAGTCGTGATTGATGGAGAAGAAACAAGTTATTCCGATGTATCTAAGATAATAACTAGACAATCAAATAAAAAAATAAAACTCTTAAGATTAACCGACTATGAGTTTTGGGATAGAGTTTATATGAAATTTTTAAAGACTTATGATTTTAAAATACATGAAATGAGGACAAACAAGTAAAATATTCTAAATATCATATACTAAACGAAAATTAATATTATTCGTGAACTAGGGGGAATTATTTTGAAAAAACATTTAAAATGCTTAACTATTACACTTATGATTTCTACTCTTGTTGTTCCGCTATTCGGATGTGCAGAACATACTAAAAGTGTTGATCAAAGGGCAATAGTCAACAGTAAAGATCTTTGGAATCTAAATCCAGTAGATGTTTCTGCTAGATTTATTCAAATGCTGGGTTCAAAAAAACAACTTGAACTGGCCTATCCTGACCTTGATATTAAATCTATGAAAGGTAATATAATGCCTGACTTTACAGATATCGACAAACTTGTTTATAATGTAAACAACGAGATAGAAAAAATAGAATTTATTGGTGCAAGACCTTCAAAAATGCAAACTTCAATAGAGAATCCATATAAGATAATGACTACAGAAGGAAAAGAAATTGAATTTAAAAACCCTGTTGCAATAGAAGTGGATTTTAACGTCAAATTTAAGAAAGAAAAAAAGAAATTAAAAATAAATGAAGGACTAAACAAGGTAACATTTGTTCTTGTAAGAGATGAAAATGGATACTACAAAATAGCTTCAGCATATAAATAAAAAAAAGAGTTAGATTACTGTTTTACCAGTATTTCTAACTCTTTTTGTTTTGGTTTTGCAAACAACTATTTTTTTGTTACAGAGTATACTATCAAAAATATAGATTATTATTTGATATTTTTAATCAGAATCTCTATTCTCTTTTTCCTTTTCCTTATACTCTCTAAATGAAATTTCATCTTCTGTTTTTTCCACCTCATGAATAAACATTTTTGCTTTGTCTATTCTATTTTTGTCTAGCGAAAGAATTTTCACCTTGACTGATTCTGACAGCCAAATTTCCTCTCCTTCTTCTGGAAGTCCATTCATATGCCCCATAATATACCCTCCGATTGAATCAAATTCGTCAGACTCAAGGTCCTGCATCAGATACTCATTGACATCGTTTAGTTTCATACTTCCATCTACAATATATACATTTTCATCTACTTTTACAATTTCTTCTTCGTCCTCATCATACTCGTCTTCGATATCTCCAACCAAAACTTCAACCAAATCTTCCACTGTAAGAAGCCCTGAAGTTCCTCCATATTCATCTAGAACTATGGCAATTTGAGTTTTTGCAAGTTTCATTTCCTCAAGCAATTGAGATATTTTCTTAAACTCATATGTAAAAAACGGTTCTCTCATATAATTTTCAATTTTGAAATTTTTCTCTTCTTCGTCACTTAAAAAAACAAAATCCTTGAGATTTAAAACACCTACTATATCATCTATATTCTCGTTGTAGACAGGCATTCTAGTTAGCTTTTCAATCTTAAACTGTTCCAAAACCTCTTCAAAAGTCAACTCTACATTCACAGAAATCATATCTATTCTCTGAACCATAGCATCTTCTGCCTTCATATCTCCAAACTCGAATACGTTATTGATTATTTCTCTTTCTTCATGCTCAAGAACACCTTCCTCATGACTTACATTGACCATTATTTTTAAATCTTCTTCTGTAATTAGTGACTTTGGATCGTCATCTTCAATACGGAAAATCTTAAAAAGTATTGTTGTAATCAAGTTCATAATAAAAACTACAGGAGTAAGCAACACAATTATGCCTCTAATAACCTTACCCATAGCAAGAGAAACGCCCTCTTTATTATTCGCAGCCAAAGTCTTAGGAGTGACCTCACCAAAAACCAAAATTAATATTGTCATTATGATAGTCGCCAGAGCAATACCTTGATTTCCAAATATATTCATCATTATAGAAGTAGAAATTGAAGTAGCAGCAATATTTACCGCATTATTTCCTACCAAAATTGTACTTAATAACTTCTTTGGCTCATCTATTAACTTTTCTACTACACTAGCACCTTTTACACCACTTTCCCTCAAGTGTCTAATTCTAACCTTGCTAACCGACATCAACGCTGTTTCTGAAGCAGAGAAAAAAGCTGAAATTGTCAAAAGTGCTACCAAACCAATAATTTGAATCCACAGACTACCAGATTCCAAAAAACACCACTCTCCTATTTTTCTTATATTTTATACTGCATAACATTTAGTTATAGAAAACTTCATCATTATGCAATATTATCATTTAGCATACATAAAAGTCGATGCGATTTCACGCTATCCGTTTAATTATAACATAAATATTTCTAAATATCTATTGTTTGAAATTTTAATCTCAAAAAGTACCACATAGATATAATAAGTAAATACCCTTACTATTACACTTTAACTACGAAAGTTCAATCTTTGCCAAAGAAGTAGTGTTTAACTCATCCATTTCTACTATCAACTTCATCGGAATCCTACTTTTCAATTCTTCTACATGAGATATTATTCCCACGCTCAACGTCGGACTATGCAGCTTTTCTAAGGAATCCATCACAGTTTCCAATAAATCGCTATCTAAAGTTCCAAATCCTTCATCTAAAAAGAAAAATTCAAGTGGTGCGCTACCTTTTAGTTGAATCTGCGAAGACAGTGCAAGTGCTAAAGATAATGATGTTAAAAATGTTTCCCCACCAGACAATGTATCCGCTGACCTTCTTATCCCACCATTTGCGTTGTCGCATATTACAAACATATACCCTGTATCTATTTCTAGTGAGTATCTTCCATTAGTAATTTTGTCTAATCTTTCCGAAGCTTCTACAACTATATTTTTAAGATATATTTGAGATAAATATTCAACAAATCTCCCTCCTCTTAAAACTTTTTCTAGTTGCAAACAGTTGTTGAGTTCTTTTTTCGCAATATCCAACTTTGCCAGCAATTCGCCTACAGTTTTTAGCTTTTTTTCAACGTCTTCAAGTTTGTACTTCGTTTCTGCGTATATTCTTTTTGCATTTTCAAGCTTAACTTCTATGTCCATGCACAATTTTTCCTGTACTTTTATTGACTCAATATCAATAGACTTTCCTCCAAGTTTTTTTTCTACATCGCCCAACTTTATCTTAATTTCCTGAGTTTCTTTTTTGTACTTTTCAATATTGTTCATATATTCATTTAAGGTTTTTTCATCAAGGTAAGCCTTTATAATATCTTCTTCAGAATCAAAATTATGCTCCTTCATATTTTTACTCAACTCTTCAACTTTATTTTTCAGATTACTTTTCAATAAGTTAGACTCGGCAATATTTTTTTCATAGTCTGATTTTATCTTTGCCAACATATCCTTGGTATCTTTTAACTTTAAATCCACACTTTTGTACTGTTCAGATATTTTATCGCAGTAGTCTTTTATCCTTTTAGCAGTGTCAATAAGCTCAAGAGTAGGCAAATCTGCAATTTCTTTTTTTATAGTAAATGACATCAACCCGATTCTTTTTTCAATGTAATCTTGATTAATTTTACTTAATATTGTAGACGAGTGTTTTTTTATTCCTATAATTGATTTATTAATTTCATCATTTTTTGTTTTGTATACCGATATATCACGTAGATACTTGTTTTCTAAAGACACATTTTCTATTTTTTCTTTATTGATTTTTTCTATATATTCTTCAAATTTTTTCTTCTGCTTAACCTTATCTGCATATATTTCGTCTTTGCTTACAATATCTCTATACGCTTCTGATAAATTTATTATTGAATATTCATTCATTTTTGACTTAAGCAACTCTTCGTCATTTTTTAAATCAGCTAAAATATCAAAGAAGTATTTTTCTGCATTCTCAATATTTTCA
>JBDHVM010000050.1:0-8394 GCA_039809725.1 Peptostreptococcus sp. | reverse complement strand
TACTAAAAGAGTGTTCCAATTTTCTAAGTTTATCAAGGGAAACTTATTGTATATTTTGGTTTTATTACCAATATTATTATGTGTTTTGATAAAAATTGCAAAAGGAAGTGAAGAGTTTAAGTCATGGATAGATAAAATGAAATTTTCTATACCTAAGCTAAAAAAAATATGTCACCTAGTATTGTCGGATAAATTTTCCAGATCACTAAGTATTTTAATGGGTAGTGGTGTAAACATTACAGAGTCAATAGCGATATCAATAAGAGTAGTTGACAATAGATATATCGAGTCTAAAATGAAAATTGCAACAGAATATATTGGGAAGGGTAATAGTGTGACAAACGCACTAAAAGCTACAGGCATTTTTCCAGATATGTTTATTTCGATGTTATCTTCTGGGGAAGAGACAGGTAGATTCGATTCTTGTCTAGACTTTGTAAGTAAGTATTATGAAGAAGAATTAGATATAGAGCTAGAAACCTTTATGAAAATTGTAGAACCCGTTTTGATAGTATTCATGGGGTTAATAATAGGAAGTGTCTTAGTATCTGTTTTATTGCCGATGTTTGATGTGATTTCATCGATTGCATAAAAAGGTATATGTGAAAAAACAAATCTGAATCGTATTTGAGATCAAATGTATAATGATTTTATGAATAGGAGGAAAAATGAAAAACTATATAAGAGAAAATGATGCGAGGGTTAATATCAAAAAGAAAAGGAAAAGAAAGGGGTTCACATTAATAGAAATGGTAATAGTGGTTGCAATAATTGGTATTTTAGCAGGTATAATAGCTGTAAAATTCGGAGGTGCTCAGAAGAAAGCAAAAGAAAATGCCGACTATGCGAATGCTTCTAATATTGCAACAGCAGTATATATGGCACAAAGCGAGGGTAAGTCAAATGATGAAATAAACAGCGTAGCCAGCTTGGTAACACAAAAATATTTATCAAATTCTCCAAAGCCACAAAGTGCTAATGGTAAAGAATTTGATATTAAGATAACGGATGAAGGTGTAACAGTAAGTGTAGGAGAAAAACAATTCTATCCTAAGGTTGAAAAAGAATAGATAAATCAAACTAGATATATACGGATGAAGGATGAAGTATAACTGGGAAATATAATTTTTTAAAAAATTAAATACAGTTATAATATATAACCATAAAATATAAAGGGAGAAAAATAGGGGGGGAGTATGAACAGCAGATATGCTTTGTTTATTTTTGAAACGAGTGGATATAAGATAGTAGTATTGAAAAGAGACAAAATACTAGATGTTGAATTTGAGAAGTACTACCCTTTTAATTTCTCCTGTGATAAATTAGAAGAAAAAAAATTAGACATTAGTTATGATATTTTTGAGAGAGTAATGAGAATAAGAGAGGAGCATAGGCTGCAATTTAGCAGGTTTGCCATACTGTATCAAAATAATGATGTAATATTAAAAGATATTGAGGTATTAAAGTCATCTGGAAAAAAGGACTTAAACAATATATTAAATTTGGAAGTTGGACAGTTATTAAATATTGATTTGAAAAAGTATAACATTTTATATAATGATAAAAAAGATGTAGATAATGACTTTAAAGAAGTTACAGCTGTGTTATCTCCAAAATATATATATGATATAGCAAGGGAAGTAGAAAGAAAAATAAAATCTAGGTGTATGGGGATTTTTATAGATTTTGAGGTCTTAAGATATATTTCATTTGATTTAAGTATAGAAAATAATTCGTTTACAATTATGGAGTTTAGAAATAAAGATTGTATAATGACGGTGTTTGAAGAATATTCAATTACAAATTCACTTACACTTAGTGGAGAGATAATTGATGATGGGCTCGTAAATTACCTAAATGAAGTTGGCTTTGTGGCTTTGATTGGAAATAGAAAGAATAAATACTATGAGTATTTTGATGAAAGACTAACACACAAAAGAAATATAGAAGAGAATAATAATATTGTTGTTGAAAAGTTAGACTTATTGATGAGAACAAATAAAAAAATATTTGTCAACAAAAATCAAAAAATCACAAATTTCTATTTGAAAAATCAAGAAATTTCACAAATTTATAGCTTTATTGTTAAAATTGCTTTGATAATAATTGTAATAAATATTTCTTTGATAGGAAAAGGGGAATTAGATCATATTAATCTTTGTAGAGAGTTAAATCAAATTAGAGATAAAAATGAATTATATATTCTGGGAGGAAATGATTCCAAAAGACCAGTCTATAAAAATATTTATGGAAGAGACGTGCTTAAGTTCACTAAAATAATAGAAGTTCTTAGAGGAAAAGTTCAAAATGTTGAGTACGATGAAAAGTTGCTTTCAATAGAATTTTTAATGGACAAGAAAGAAGATATAAATATACTGATAGAAAAAAATGAGTTTAAAAACGCTAGATTAGATTTTATTAGATCTATTGAAATGGATAACAAGAATGAAGAAAAAATAAAGAACGAAAAAGAAAGTAGTAAAGAAAGTAGTGAAGAAGAGAATTTAAAAAAAATAGGAAGTGATAATAATGAAGAGGAACTAGATATAGAAAATGATAGTATGAACAATAATGCGAGAACTGGTAATATAGATTTGTTTGAGAGTGAAAATGCTGGATTAGACAAAGGATCAGAAAAAAATAAAAAAGATGAAAACTTGGATAAAAAAGATAAAGAAAACAAAAAAGACAATGAAAACAAAAAAGACAATGAAGGGGCGAAATACCTTGTTAGAGTGAGTATACAGGGAGGCATAAATGATAAGAATTGATAGAAAACATATTATTATTTTGCTTTTTTATATAATTATTATTGCTCTTTTTCAAATACTAAATATTGTAAATGAAAAAAATAAGCGTATTTCAGATGAAATAAAACTTTTAAGTAACCCAACATACTTGGAAATTAATAGGTCTAATGCCGAAAAAAATAAATCAAAGAGCATTACGAAAGCTGATTTGGATTTTGAAATAAATTTGTATAAAACATTAAACTATAATGGAAAGAAAATCACAATAGAGACAACCAAAGATGAAGATAAAAGGAAATATCTTGTTACGTTTGATGGTGATATTGAATGTTTTAAAAATATAGTTAAAAATATTTCAAAAATTGATAGGCGCTTGAAGATAGAAAAAATATTATATAAAAAGAGTAGTAATGACAATGAGGAATACAAAATTTTAATTGGAGTTTTATAAAATAAGAAAAAATAGTATTAATGATTGTAGTTTGTAAACCGTATTTTACATAAAAATATCAGCATTTTTTAAAAAAAGACATAAGAATTTTGATTTGATTGCGACAATTTCAATATCTGTAGTGAAAAAAGTCCAATTATATGTTATAATAAATCGTATTGTGTAAGAGACACATAAAAATGTGTATGATAGTCAGGAAATATTAAATACGATATATTTAATAGAAACTAAAAATAGGGAGCAATTGCCAATGTTAAAAAGAAATGATTTATGTCATTGTGGAAGTGGAAAAAAATATAAAAAATGCTGTATTGACAAGGATAAAGAAAATAATGTCAAGGTGCTAAATGATAGGGCTTTGCTTGACAAGAAAGCAAAGATTGATAAGAAGTATACAAATTCCATAATTAAGCTGAGTCATTATTTAGAAGATCTAATCGAGGAAAATGAGGACTTTGCAAAAATGGAAGAGGATTCGAGAAATCTATTTTTTGATGAAATGGTAGTAAATAATATTGCTGCGAATAGATTTTTTGCATCATATTTTTCTTATGACAACTTAATAGGGGGGAATTTAACTCCTGCAGAGTTTGTACTACGCACAAAAAAATTCACAAGTGAAGAGAGAAATGTTGTTGCAAGTTGTATAAATTCTAAACCAAGTCTTTATGAGATAAAGTCTATTAATGGTATTGAAGTAATAATAACAGACTTATTTACTAAGAAGAGTTTTAGAACGTTGGATGCGAAGATATTGCAGGGATTTAACGTTGGAGACTATTTACTAGGTAGAGCAGTTTTGATAGATGATATTTTTGTACTAATAGACTTAACTATAAGAATACAGGAAGAAACAAAACAAGAGATTTATAATTCTCTTATTAAGGTATATGAAGAAAATAAAGATAAGTTACCTAGTATAGATTACCTTGTAGCAATAAACCAGATGTTTTTCTACAAGTATATGTTGCAGTTATTGCAAATAAGTGATTACAGAGATGAGGATCTTGAAATTAGTCTAACTAATTTTGAAGGTAAAAGTGATGTAGCTACTGATGAGGTAAAGAGTATTGAGGAGATTTTAGAGGCTTCAATAAAAGATAAAGAAATACTAAAAGGTGTTATAGGACTATGGTCAGATATTTCAGAGAATATTAATGTAAGTGGTTCTGAAAGTGGATGGGCATCTGGATTAGAGTATTATTATAGAAAATCTATAGGAGATAATACTACTCAGAGTTCTATTGCAAAGATTTATGGTGTAAGTGTAAGTACTTTGGCTAAAAGAAGCAAAGAAATTTCTGTTGCACTAGAGAAGAAATAGGAGGAACGATGAGTTTTATTATTGGAGAAGGTATACACGTATCTACTGATTATGTGAAATCACACCCAGCAATACCTGTTTACAAGGGGAGTGCAGAAATAAAAAACCTTTATGCTGTAATTTATCATATAGAAATTGGATATAACAAGGATAATGTAAAGGAAATAGCACAATATATTATTGTCGATTATAAAGACTATAAGCTAGGTGAAAAGGATAAAGAAGAAATTCTAAAGATAGCAGATGATTATTGTGTAAAAAAAGGAATAAATAATGATAAAAATTTGGAAATAAAGTTACTTGATGATGAAATAGCTGAGAACTTTGTAGAAAAAATCTTTAATAATATGAAAATTATTAGGGGTATGATTTCAAATGATTAATTTGTGGGCTGCCAAAGTTTTTTGGTAGCCTTGTTTTATGAGAACGTTTCTGCATTATTTAGCAAAGATTTACCTAATAAAATGTGAAGGGAGAAGTAAATGATTAGAGTTTCAAACATTAAAATTGATATAGATGACTCGATGGATTTGATAAAAGAAAAAGTCTGCAAAAAAATTAGAGTAAAAGAAAATGAAATAGTAGAGTATTCTATTTACAAGGAATCAATTGATGCAAGAAAAAGTGATAGAATCACATTTGTATATACAGTAGACATTGTATTGAAAAATGAGGAAAAAATATTAAAAAAGAATTTAAAGGATATTGTTTTTTTAAATACAAATAAATATGAGGACATAAAAATGGGGGACAAACCTCTTATGGAACGTCCAGTAATAGTAGGATTTGGTCCAGCGGGAATTTTTGCAGGACTGATATTAGCACAGAGAGGTTACAAGCCGTTAATTTTAGAGAGAGGATACGACGTAGATAAAAGAACCGAGGATATATCAGTTTTTTGGGAAACTGGAAAACTTAGTGAAAAATCTAATGTGCAATTTGGAGAAGGTGGTGCAGGAACTTTTTCAGACGGAAAACTGACTACTAGGATGAAAGATATAAGATGCGAAAAAGTTTTGTCAGAACTTGTTCGTTTTGGTGCACCAAAAGATATTCTCTATTCTCATAAACCACATGTTGGAACGGACATACTTAAAGATGTCATTAAAAATATAAGGAATGAAATATTGAGTTTGGGTGGTGAGGTAAGATTTGACTCACTTGTATCAAATATTAGGAGAGAAAATAATAAGGTAGTCGAGATAGAAATCAACAATAATGAACGTATAAAAGCACAGCATATTATACTTGCAGTTGGACACAGTGCGAGAGATACCTATAAAATGCTTCATAAAAATAATATAGAAATGCAACAAAAACCTTTCGCCATGGGAGCGAGAATAGAGCACCCACAAGGACTGATTAACAAGGCACAATATGGAAAATTTTCAAATCATAAAAGATTAGGTTCAGCTGATTATAGATTAGCTGTAAAGGCAGAAAATGGAAGGAACGTATACACTTTTTGTATGTGCCCTGGAGGAAGTGTAATTGCATCTGCAAGTACGGAAGGTCATTTAGTTACAAATGGAATGAGTGAGCATGCAAGAGATAGAGAAAACGCAAATAGTGGCCTGTTAGTAAATATTGAAACTAGCGATTATGGTTCATCTGATCCACTTGCTGGAATAGATTTTCAAGAAAAATATGAAAAAATGGCGTTTGAACTGGGTGGTTCAAACTTTAATGCACCTTGTCAATTAGTAGGTGACTTCATAAATAAAAAGCCGACAGAAAATATTGGAAGTGTAAAGCCATCATATATGCCTGGTGTAAAACTCACTGATTTATCTAAATGTTTACCTGATTTTGTCGTAGAAGCTATGAGAGATGGATTGTTGAAAATGGAGAAAAAGTTAGAAAATTTTGCGATGAATGATGCTATCTTGACAGGAGTGGAAACAAGATCATCTGCTCCAGTAAGGATAAACAGAGAACAGGAAACACTTGAGTCAGTAAATACAAGTAATTTATTTCCATGTGGTGAAGGTGCTGGATACGCTGGTGGTATAGTAACGGCGGCAGTTGATGGAATTAGATGTGCAGAAAAAATAATAGAAAAATATTCACCAAAAGTTAATTTAGCGAAAAAATAATGATATAATAATATTGAAAGTGATTAGTTTTAAAAACAAATTGATAGAGAAGGAGTCTGAAATGAGTAATATTAGATTTGATTATGGTAAGGCGAAAAAATTTATTGAAAAAAGAGAAATCGAGGCAATGCAACCTTTTGTAAGTGTGGCTCACAGTTTACTGCATGAGGGAAAGGTGTTGGGAAGTGATTATATAGGCTGGATAGACTTGCCTGTTAATTATGACAAGGTGGAATTTGATAGAATAAAAAGAGCAGCAGAAAAAATAAAAGCTGATTCAGAGGTTTTGGTTGTTATTGGAATAGGAGGTTCATACCTAGGTGCAAAGGCTGCCATAGAAATGTTTGGAAATACGTTTAAAAACAATCTAAAAAAAGATGTTAGAAATGCTCCAGAGGTGTATTTTGCAGGTAATAATATAAGTTCATCATATATTGCGGATTTATTTGAAGTAATAGGCGATAGAGATTATTCTGTAAATGTAATATCAAAATCAGGTACTACTACTGAGCCTGCTCTTGCGTTTAGAATTTTTAAAGAACATTTAGAGAACAAATATGGAAGAGAAGAAGCATCTAAGAGGATTTATGCTACAACAGATAAAGAAAAAGGAGCTCTAAGAACTCTTTCTGAAGCTGAAGGATATGAGACTTTTGTTATTCCTGATAACGTAGGAGGAAGATTTTCTGTACTTACAGCAGTTGGGCTTTTACCTATAGCAGCAGCTGGATTTAATATTGATGAAATGATGAAAGGTGCTCAGGATGCAAGAGAAGAATATAGCGTTGATGATCTAGAAAAAAATGGAGCATACCAGTATGCTGTAGCAAGAACTGTGCTACAAAGAAAAGGCAAAGAGACTGAAATTCTTGTAAATTATGAACCACAGCTTCAGTATTTTGCAGAATGGTGGAAACAGCTATTTGGAGAGAGTGAAGGAAAAGATGGAAGAGGTATTTTTCCTGCATCAGCGAATTTTTCAGCAGATTTACACTCAATGGGACAATATATACAAGATGGAAGACGATTTATATTTGAAACTGTTATTAATGTCGAAAATCCAAGAGCAGAAGTTATAATAAAGAAAGATGAAAAGGATTTAGATGGACTAAATTATTTAGAAGGTAAGACTATTGATTTTGTAAATCAAAAAGCTTTTGAAGGTACGCTATTGGCACATACCGATGGAGATGTTCCAAATTTAGTATTAAATATTAAGAAGCTTGATGAGTATACATTTGGGCAAATGGTGTATTTCTTTGAAATAGCTTGTGGACTAGGTGGGTGCATTTTAGGTGTAAATCCGTTTAATCAGCCAGGTGTAGAAGCGTATAAGAAAAATATGTTTGCATTACTTGGAAAGCCTGGATATGAGGATGAAAAAGCAAAATTAGAAGCTAGGTTATAAAATAAGAAATGACGAATTTAAAAATGTTTCGTGTGAAAAATATACAGTTATAGAGTATAAAAAAGTCTCTTAGTGGCTCAATACCATTAGGAGACTTTTTTTAGTGTTTAAGTTTATTTTAAGATTGAATAGATATAATATATTAAAAGATGCAATCAATGAAACTTTGAAAGGAAGAGATAGTATGAAAATAAAAAATATAGTTGCTATATTGCTAGTGGTAATCGTATCTTCAGTAGCTTCAAGCGTGGCCACTATAAAAATGTTAAAAACAGATAATGGAATGCTAAACACAAGTGTTAAAATGAGACCTATCAATGTGATAAATGATGGTGGGACAAAAAGCCAAAATGTATATCAAGCTG
>JBDHVM010000049.1:0-8434 GCA_039809725.1 Peptostreptococcus sp. | reverse complement strand
ACCAGTAACAATAACAAATATAACTGAGGTTAACAATATAAGGTTTGTTGTATTTACTAAAGAGTCATTACAAACGGACAATACTGTAAAGGGTAAAATATCTGAAATACAAAAACTAAATAGTAATAATGTTCATGTATACAGTGAGATAATAAACCCTGTTGAGGGAAAGAATATTATTTCTCTAAGAACTAACATATCAAATAGGGTTTCCAGAGAGTTAAGAGATACAACTCTTGCAGTTAATTTGGAAAAGAAAATAAGCAAAACTGTAAAAATAAAGCTAGATATTCCAGCGACTATGGAGGGTAAGATTGCAGACATAAAGTCTGATGATAATAACGTTAGGATCACAGGACCAAGAACACTTGTAAATAAGGTACAATATGCTAGTGGTGACATATCTGTTGTACAAAAAGATAATGAACCAGAGACGAGTGTAGCGGTGGTTCTAAAGGCTTTTTCTAAGGATGCACAAAATATAGATGTTAGGCTTGAAAAAGAAAGTACTTTAGTACATATAGACTTTATGATTACAAAAACAGTACCAGTAAAAATTGATTATCAGGGCGTGGAGTATAGTAAGGATAATTTTACTATTTCACCAGAAAAAGTTACAGTTATTGGAAATAGTGAGACTTTAAAAAATATAGAATTTATTAGAACTTCAAAAATAAGTGATGAAGATATTAAAAATTCAGACGACAAAAAAATTCAAATAATACTGCCAGATGGCATAAAACTAAAAACAGGAAATACCGAGGTTCAGATAATAAAAAAATAAAAAATCATATAAATATTAATTAAAATATGAATTACTATTTAAAATAGAAAGTGAATGAAGATCCTTTAAGAAACTGCTTTTATTCAATAATATGTAACAATATTAAAAAAAGAATATTCAAAATATTTATTATAAATATTTTTAGGAAGTAAAATAGGTAAGTTGCTTAAAAATATAAAGTGCGATAGCTTTCGTTAATATAATATTTTTATTGCAACTTATCAATTTTAGTTATAAAATAGAGATGTACAGGAAAATATTTCTAAGTTTTGAGCTATTTAAAATTAAAAATGTATATTGTATATAAGGGGTTGCTTGATTATTTTGTAACTTTCTATCCAAAAGGGCATTATCGATTTATATTTTATTAATCCGATGCACCTTTGAGAAAGAGTAGTTTCAATTGATTTTCAAAGCAGTATTTAACCTGATTTTTTATATGCAAACCTTTAAAAAGGTATATGTATTTTGTTTTTCGAATGGAAAACAAGATTTTTGACGCAATTGTGTTATACAAATTGTTTAATTTTTGCAAAAATAAAACAATTATGTTAGGATTAAGAAAAATATGATATATTAACATATCATATGATTAAACTTTTATTCTATATTTAGGTGAATATTAGGTGAAAATATTGTATAATAAAAGCAGGTGTGTTATTAATTGATAATTGTAAAAACGTTTCTATCAGAAAAACGTTTCTATATTCATGAATAGCAAAATATAGAGTAGTTTATTTTGAAATTGTGAAAACGTTATATTTTCAATGTATTTAAAAGGTCATAAATTTATTTATTACTTGGGAGGTAAAAAATGAAAGACATTTATAGAATTCTTACAATCAATCCTGGTTCTACATCGACTAAAATCGCTGTATTTGACAATGATAAGCAGGTATTTGAAACAACATTAAGACATTCTTCAGACGAAATAGGACAGTATAAGAATATATCTGATCAATTTTCTTTCAGAAAAAATGTAATTGAAAGTGAATTAAAACAAGCTGATATAGATCTTAATAGTCTTGATTGTATTGTAGGTAGAGGTGGGCTGTTGAAACCTATTAAAGGTGGAACTTATAGCGTCACTGAAAAAATGCTAGAAGATTTAAAGGTTGGAGTTTCAGGACAACATGCTTCTAATCTAGGTGGAATAATTGCAAATCAATTCTCTAAAGAACTTGATATTCCAGCTTACATTGTAGATCCAGTTGTGGTTGACGAACTTACTCCAGTTGCGAGAATATCTGGTCTTGCAGATATTGAAAGAAGAAGTATATTCCACGCTCTTAACCAAAAGGCAATAGCTAGAAGATATGCTGATGAAGTTGGAAAAAAATATGATGAACTTGGCTTGATAGTAGCTCATATGGGTGGAGGAATATCTGTAGGAGCTCATCTTAACGGTTCAGTTATTGATGTTGCCAATGCACTTGATGGCGAAGGTCCATTCTCACCTGAGAGAAGTGGTGGAGTACCAGTTGGAAACTTGGTTGAAATGTGCTATAGCGGTAAGTACACAATTTACGATATGAAGAAAAAAATAACTGGCAAGGGTGGTTTGGTTTCTTACCTAAACACAAATGATGCAAGAGAAGTGGAAGCTTTAATTGAAAAGGGCGATGAAAAAGCAGCTTTGGTTTATGAAGCGATGGCTTATCAAATAGCAAAAGAAATAGGAGCTTGTGCAGCTGTTCTTAATGGTAAGATAGATGCGATACTTCTTACAGGTGGAATTGCATATTCTAAGAGTTTCACAAAGATGATTGCAGATAGAGTGGCATTTTTGTCTGACGTAAAAATTTACCCAGGTGAAGATGAAATGATTGCACTTGCACTTGGAGGACTAAGAGTTCTAAAAGGTGAAGAAAGCGCACAAAATTACGACGCTCAATAAATATTATAAAACTGAGTGTAGACAACGCTTAATAATCTGAAAATCGAGCATTTATGTTTAGTATAAAATTCGGTTTGAAGTAGAGTGGGATAAACGGCAGAATAAATCTGTAAACTGCCTTACCATCTGGAGATTGAGAATTTTAGATAAGGAGAAGGCAAGCATATGGATAATTCAAAAAGAATAAGGATAATAACAGGGCATTACGGTAGTGGGAAAAGTGAATTTGCAGTTAATTACGCATTGAAACTTAGAAAACAAATAAAGGGTAAACTAGCGATTTCAGATTTAGATGTTGTAAATGTTTACTTTAGATCAAGGGGTAGAACGGCGTTTTTAGAGGAACAGGGGATTCATGTGATCGCAAGTTCTGTCGACGCACCGTCTCTTGATATTCCAGCGTTATCTGCTGAAATACATACTCCACTTTTAAACAAAGACTATGATAATATTATTGATCTTGGTGGGGATAAGGTAGGTGCAACCGTAATAGCTAGATATAGAAATATGATAGATGACAATGATTACGATATGTTTTTCGTTGTGAATGCAAATAGGGAAAAAACACAAAACGCTGAAGAGGTTATTGCGTATATTGATGAAATTGAGAGGGCTTCAAAATTAAAAGTCACTGGATTAATCAATAATACTCATATGCTGAAGGCTACTACAATAGAAGATGTAATAAAAGGTCAAAGTGTCTGCGAAGAAGTTTCAAAAATAAGACAGATACCGATCAAATACATATCTTGTCTAGAATCAATTGCAGATGAAATTCCTCAAGATTTTGAGGGAGAAGTAGTACCACTACACTTGTATCTAAGAGAAGAGTGGATGTTGTAGATTGTGTTTTAATAAATAACTTTAGATTAATTTATATTATAAGGAGGCAATACAAATGGCTAAAGGTAGAGTGTCTTTTGATCAGAAGTACTGTAAGGGTTGCGGTCTTTGCATATCAGTATGTCCAAAAAAGATAATTGAGCTGGATATGTCAAAAGTAAATTCAAAGGGGTATAACCCTGCTCATGTTGAGAAAATGGAAGAATGTATAGGCTGTGCAAGTTGTGCATTAATGTGCCCAGACGCAGTAATCACAGTAGAAAGAGATTAATTATTAGGAGGGATTTTTAATGGCTAAGATACTAATGAAAGGTAACGAAGCATTTGGTAAAGCTGCTATGGTGGCTGGCTGTAGATATTTCTTCGGTTACCCAATAACTCCACAGAGTGAGTTGCCTGAATATTTATCAAGAGAATTACCAGCAATAGGAGGAAGCTTTGTACAGGCTGAATCAGAAGTTGCTGCAATCAATATGGTTTACGGTGCAGGAGGATGCGGTGCTAGAGTACTTACATCATCATCTTCACCTGGTATAGCATTAAAGCAGGAAGGTATTACTTACTGTGCAGGTGCTGAAGTACCATGCGTTATACTAAACGTAGTGAGAGGTGGCCCTGGACTAGGTTCAATTCAGCCTTCTCAGTCTGACTACTTCATGACAACTAGAGGTGGAGGAGATGGAGATTATAGAACTCCAGTTTATGCACCAGCTAGTGTTCAGGAAGCTTGTGATATGATAATAGATGCGTTTGATGTAGCTGAAATATATAGAACTCCAGTTTTAGTTCTACTAGATGGTATGATTGGTCAGATGATGGAACCAGTTGACTTCGAAAAAGAAAGAACTAAGAGAGAATTGCCTGAAAAAGATTGGGCTACAACAGGAACAAAGGGACAGAGAAAACCAAACATAATCAACTCTTTATACCTTTCTCCAGAAATACTTGAAGAACACAATTACCATTTACAGAGAAAATATGACGTTATAGAAGAAAGAGAAGTTCAGTATGAAATGGATAGAACTGAAGATGCTGAATTAGTTTTCGTAGCATACGGTACTATGGCAAGAGTTATAAAGAACTGTGTAAATGAAATGCGTGAAGAAGGATACAAGGTTGGTATGATTAGACCTAAGACTGTATGGCCTTACCCTTACCAAGCATTTGATCAGATTCCAGCTTGTAAAAACTTATTCGTAGTAGAAATGAGTTTAGGACAGATGGTTGAAGATGTTAAGTTAGGTTCTAACGGAAGACATCCAGTTCACTTCTACGGAAGACCAGGTGGAATGGTTCCTGAGCCAAAAGAAATAATCAGGAGAGCAAAAGAGATTATGGGAGGTGTTAAGTAATGGCTGTTATTTTCAAAAAAACAATAGGTTTAACTGATGCACAGACACATTACTGTCCAGGATGTACACATGGTATAATCCACAGACTAGTTGCTGAAGTATTAGAAGAAATGGATGTTGTTGGAGAATCAGTTGGTGTAGCACCAGTTGGTTGTTCAGTACTAGCATATAATTATTTTAACTGCGATATGCATGAAGCTGCTCACGGTAGAGCTCCAGCTGTTGCAACAGGAATCAAAAAAGTTTTACCAGAACACACTGTATTTACATATCAGGGTGACGGTGACCTTGCATCGATTGGTACTGCTGAAATAGTTCACGCTGCTAATAGAAGTGAAGACATCACTGTAATATTCGTAAACAACACAACTTATGGAATGACTGGAGGACAGATGGCTCCTACTACACTTATTGGTGAAAAGGGAACTACTTGCCAGGGTGGTAGAGATCCTAAACTTCATGGATATCCAATAAGAATGTCTGAAATGCTTGCAACTTTAACAGGAGCTACTTATATAGAAAGAGTTAGAGTAGATACTCCAGCTGAAGTTAGAAAAGCTAAAAAAGCAATAAGAAAAGCTTTCGAAGTTCAGAAAAATGGTCTTGGTTTCTCAATGGTAGAGGTACTTTCTACATGTCCTACTAACTGGGGACAGACTCCTGTAGATTCACTACAGTGGTTGAGAGACAATATGGTTCCTTACTATCCAGTACAGAACTTTAAAGATATTGATATAGAAGCAGCAAAGGGGGAAAAATAAATGAGTACATCTAGAGTTATTTGTGCAGGTTTCGGTGGACAGGGTGTTATGTCTATGGGTCAGTTGATGACTTACGCTGGAATGCTTGAAAATAAAGAAGTTTCTTGGTTACCATCTTATGGACCTGAAATGCGTGGTGGTACTGCAAACTGTGCTGTTACAATATCTGATGAACCAGTTGGATCTCCAATCATAACTGATGATGCTACAGCTGCAGTAATAATGAACTCACCTTCTCTAACTAAGTTTGAAGGAGATGTAGTTCCAGGTGGTGTTATATTAATAAACAGCTCACTTGTACATGAAAAATGTGAAAGAGATGATATACACGCTTATTATGTTGATGCAAATGCTTTATCTAACGAATTAGGTGGACCTAAGTTTGCAAATATGGTAATGCTTGGTGCATTTTTAGCAGTTGATAACAGTGTTACTATTGACTCTGTTTTGGAAGCTTTCAAGAAAGTTTTCGGAAAGAGAAAAGAACAGTTTATACCTGTTAATAGAAAAGCATTAGAAGCTGGATATAACGCTGTTATGTCTCAGAAAAAAAATTAATCTAAATTAGCTTATTTAAGCAGAAAAATACTTAAACTAAATTAGAATCAATATGTTTATAAATTCTCCGATACTAGGATTTCTTGGTATCGGAGTTTTATTTTACACTATTTTAACATAGTTAAGTAATTTTAAAGTTTTTTATGGTAAAATAGTAGATAGCATAAGCTATGTAACTATGCAATATTGAGAACAAGGTGGATGAATTATAGATGAGAAAATATTTCGGAACTGATGGAGTTAGAGGAATAGCGAATACGGAACTGAGCTGCGAACTTGCATTTAGACTTGGTAGAGCAGGTGGGTATGTTTTAACAAAAGATAAGAGTGAAGATGTGAAAGTTGTAGTTGGAAGGGATACTAGGGTATCGGGTGATATGTTGGAGTCTGCACTGATTTCTGGATTGATGTCAGTGGGTTGTGATGTTATTACTGTGGGCGTAATACCTACACCAGCGGTCGCATATTTAACAAGAAAGTATGGTGCAGATTGTGGCGTGGTAATTTCCGCTTCTCACAATCCTGTTGAATATAATGGTATTAAATTTTTTAATAAAGATGGATTTAAACTAGACGACAATATAGAACTTGAAATAGAAAAATATATTGAGGACTTAGGAGCAATAGATAAAAATCCTACAGGATCTGATGTTGGTAAGAAAGTATTTGCTGAAAATGCCGACAGAGACTACGTGGACTACCTAAAATCACATATAAATCAAGATTTAACGGGTATGAAGATAGTACTTGATTGTGCCAACGGTGCAGCGTATAAAGTGGCCCCGATGGCATTTGAAGAGTTAGGTGCGGAAGTTGTAAAAATAAATTGTGAACCTGATGGAAACAATATTAATGATAGATGTGGTTCAACACACCCAGAGCATCTTCAAAACAAGGTAATTGAAGAAGGTGCAGATATTGGTATGGCGTACGATGGAGATGCTGATAGATTGATTGCCGTTGATGAAAATGGAAAAATAGTCGATGGGGATAAAATAATGGTTCTTAGTGCAATAAGCCTAAAGAAAAAAGGCCTATTGAAGAATAATACATTGGTTGTCACAGTAATGAGCAATATAGGTCTTGTGATAGCTGCAAAAGAAAATGACATTGAACTGTCAACAACAGGTGTAGGAGATAGGTATGTTCTAGAGGAAATGCTGAAAAATGGACACTGTTTAGGTGGTGAACAATCAGGTCACTTAGTATTTTTAGATTTTAATACTACAGGTGACGGAACTATGTCATCTCTTGTTTTGGCAGCAATATTGAGAGAGGAATCTAAGAAATTATCAGAGGCAGCTTCTGTGATGGATCAATATCCACAGGTGCTTGTAAATGTAAAGGTACAAAATGACCTAAAAAATTCATACATGGAATTTGAAGAAATAAAAAGAGAAATAGAGAAGATTGAATCTATTATGGATGGAATGGGAAGAGTTCTTATTAGACCTTCAGGTACGGAACCACTTGTAAGGGTAATGCTAGAAGGAAAAGATGAAGAACATATATACTCACTTGCAAAAGGACTTGCAGACTTAATAGAAGTGAAAATGGGATGTTAAGCAATAAAATAGGTCAAAAAACTTGCGAAAAGGACATTAAATTTGATATAATTAAGTATTAGACGAATTAGTTGTATGATTTGATTTTAATCAAATTTAATTTTAAATTAGGCAATGACATTGTTGATAGAAGTAAATTGATATATTTCAGTGGTAAAAAAGTTAAAGGGAGATGCCTTTGCATCTCCCTTTGAAATAAACTGATTCAATCTATGCTTTTTTTCTGATATCCATTGACATATTGCTTAATTCAGTATATAAAAGTATAGTAGGTATTTATACTCATTTATAAATCTTGGAAATAATTTTACAAGGTTTATAAATGATGATGAATAATGAAAGGTACAGAGAGTACCAAATTTAGAGTAGAAAATAGATACGCTCTATATAGTGAGCGTGATTAATTATAGTTTGAAGATGAAGATAAGTTTTGTATATGACGAGGGAGAATAATATGCCAAGGATTAGAGTAAAAAAGAGCGGACCTCTTTGTGGTTCGATAAGAATAGACGGAGCAAAAAATGCCGTTTTGCCGATTATTGCAGCGACACTTCTTGCAAATGGAAAGTGTGTACTAAAAAGCGTGCCAAATTTAAGAGATGTTCACGTAATATCTGATTTATTAAGGCACTTAGGGGCAAAGGTTGAATATAAAGATAATACACTTACAGTTG
>JBDHVM010000048.1:0-8451 GCA_039809725.1 Peptostreptococcus sp. | reverse complement strand
AACACCTTCATAATCAATCCATTTGCAAAGAATGGTGAAAGTCCACTATATGTTAGTTTTACTACAAATCCCATGACAATAGCAGAAATTAAGCATTTTAAAAAGACTATAATATTATTTTTTGATGTGTAACCAGGTATTTTTTTCTTGATGCTTTTCCCAAAAAGAAAGAGACCTATATAAGCTGAAGTTGCTGTAGCAATTGCCAAACCTTTATAACCAAGAGGTTTTATAAGTATTAGATTCAATACTATATTAAATACTATTGCGATTATACTGTTTATCATCGGCGTTTTACTATCTTCTAATGAATAGAACGCCCTTGACATTACATCTCTTAGTGCAAAAGCTAAAACACCCGTCACATATACGACTAATATATTAGATGTCATCAAAGTATCTTTTGTCGTAAAAGCATTTCTTTGAAATAAAACTTCAACTATTGGCTTTGCAAGTACAATACACCCTACAATCACTGGAACCAATGCCACAATAATGACATTCATAGTCTTCTTTATACTATCTATAAAGCTATCAAATTTATCACTCACAGCCAGTTTAGAGAATTTTGGGTATACAACTGACAATACCGAAGTGATAAACAAAGCTTGCACAAACTCATATAATCTCATAGCATAACTAAATGAAGCCACTACATTTGTCCCTAACAAAGATGCTAAAGATTTATCTACAACTGAATTTATTTGATTAGCACCCACTCCAATTACAACTGGTATCACCAAAATTAACATATCTTTCATTACAGGATCATGAATATCTATTTTTCTAGAATACCTATACCCTTCCTTATATACAAAAGGTATCTGAAATATTGCTTTTGCAGCTATTGCAAAAAGAGTTCCTATTATCAATACCATTGGATCTGTCTTTACGCTGACAAAAATAGATACAATAATGATAATACTATATGGCATACCAATAAATCCTGGAATCACAAATCTCTTTTTGATCTGTAAGTAAGCCGTAAAAATATTCGCAATACCTACGAAAACAATACTTGGTAACAGCACTCTTGTATACTGAACACATAACCTGTAGACGTCTCCTTGGTATCCTGGTGCAAAAACCTTTACAATTGGTTCCGCAAAAATAATACCTATAACAGACATCACTAAGCATATTATCACCACAAAGTTTATTACAGAATTCAAAAAAGACATCGCTCTCTCTTCAGATTTTTCTATAGATAATTTGTTGTACATAGGTATTAAACTTGTAGCAAGTGCTGATCCTATAACAGCAAAAAGCACTATAGGAATATTGTTTGCTGTTGTATAAATCGCTGCATATTTTCCTGTTCCATATGCTGAAGCCAGTACACTATCACGTGCAAGACCCAATATTTTCGATAAAATAGTTACTACCATCAGTAAGATGGTAGCCTTTGCTGTTTTTGACATATATTACCTCTCTAAATACTATTGATACATTTTTACATTATATTAACATCTTCAGGTTTAATATATGTTTTGACCAATTCTCTCATCAATAAATCTGTTTCTTCTTCATTTTCATCAAAGGAAGCACTCTTTAATTTATCCAGTAAGAAAAATATTTCTTCTTTGTTAAATTTTTGAGGTTTCCCAATAAATATCTTATTGTGTTCTGTATTTGACAATCCTTCTTCTGACATCAACAGTTCTTCAAATAATTTTTCCCCAGGTCTAAGTCCAGTATAGACGATTTCTATATCGTCATTAGGTTCAAAGCCACTCAATTTTATTATATTTTTCGCCAAATCATCAATTTTTACAGGTTCCCCCATATCTAGCACAAATATTTCCCCACCTTTTGCCATCGCACCCGCTTGCATCACTAAGGCAACAGCTTCTGGTATCGTCATAAAATATCGAATTATTTTTTTGTGTGTAACTGTAACAGGTCCGCCAGCTGCTATTTGTTTTTTAAATAACGGAACAACTGAACCACTGCTTCCCAAAACATTTCCAAACCTCACAGCTACAAACTCTGTTTCGCTCAGATCATTATAAGTTTGTATTAACATCTCAGCCATTCTTTTAGTTGCACCCATAATATTTGTTGGATTTACTGCTTTATCGCTCGATATCAATACAAATCGCTTTACTTTATATTTATCAGATATTTTAATAAGATTTAAAGTTCCAAATACATTGTTTTTAACTGCTTCGGTTTTATTAAACTCCATTAGAGGAACATGTTTATGAGCAGCAGCATGAAAAACAATCTCAGGTCTATATTTTTCAAATATAACCTCTAAGCGTTTTGCCTCCCTAATGTTTGCTATTAAAACAACAATACTTAACTTATCCCCATACTTCATTTTTAGCTCTTGTTGTACAGAGTATGCATTATTTTCAAAATTATCAAGTATAATAAGCATCTTTGGCTCATATATTGATATTTGCCTACAAAGTTCTGAACCTATGGTTCCACCGCCACCTGTTACCATTATCACTCTATTTTTCAAATACTCACTAATGCCTTTTGAGTTTAGTTCTACAGGTTCACGCCCTAATAAATCCTGAATTTCAACGTCTCTAATTATCTTAAAGTCAACCTTGCCATCAATTATCTCCGAAATTCCAGGAATAGTTCTTGTATGACAACCAGTAGACTTACAGATATCTAACACATATTTTTTTCTACTGTTACTAATATTTGCTATAGAGAAAATAATTTCATCTATGTGCTCGCTTAAAGCTAAAGAAAAAATATCGTCAATTTTACCTTTTACAGCTACACCACATATATCACTACCTTGCAGTTCTTCATTATCATCTATGATAACAACAACCTCACGTTTTAATTTTTTCTTATTTCTACTTATCTCATTTATAACCATTTGTCCTGCTTCACCAGCACCAATGATCATAACCTTTGATAATTTCATTTTATTTATCATAAAAAACCTCTTTCGTTGGGCTAGATTTTGCAATTCACCAAATTTTTACGGATTTGTAAAAGACACCTAACTATTTTTTTTTATAGCGTCGTAAATTTTTGAAATATCCTCAAAATTATCTTCAAACTTATAATTTTGATTCACGTATTTTCTTCCTTTAATGCCCATTTCTAATCTAAGATTGTCATTTATCATCAACTTTTCCATTGCCTCTGATAGCTGATTCTCAGAAGCTGGATCAACTATTATGCCCGTCTTACCTTCATCTACTGACTCTGGATGTCCTCCTACTCTTGTTATTATCACAGGTACTTGGCAAGCTTGCGACTCAATAGCAGATACTCCAAATCCCTCTCTAAGCGAAGGAAATACGCACACATCGCACATATTGTATGTATTTGCAACCTCATCAGGCTTGACTCTTCCCAAAAAAGAAATCGAATCACAAGATTTTTTTGTTACAACTTGATCCTTAAGGTTATTAAATTCTTCTCCACTTCCACCAATAATCAGCCTCATCTTTTTGCCATTATAGAAGCCATTATATTTGTTAAAGAGAATATCAAAGGCATTAATCAAGTATTTAAGACCATATTTTTTTTCCAAACTTTTTACTATACCAAAAGTAAAGTAATCGCCTTCTCTTAAACCTTCAATTGGCCTAAATCTGTCCATATCTACACCAAAGTAGGTAATATAAACTTTCTTTTTAGTATATAAATTGGCTTCTCTACCCATATCTACGCTGTTCGAGAATATATAATCCGCTTTTTTAAAGTTATACTTTATTATCATTTTTTGTAGTATACCATTTCTCGGAAAGTCGTATATATCTGTACCCCAAACTGAAATAATATACGGTTTATAACCAATAAGACTTCCTAAAAAACCATAGCTACTCGCATATTGAGCGTGAAAAATATCAGGATTAATCTGATTAACCAGCTTTTTAATTTCTTTTCTATGACTTAAATATCCAAATTTTTTTGATATACCTTTGTTTCTCAATTCGTTAACATTGGATTGAAAGTTATGCACCTCTACACCTTCAATATCTCCGCCATTTAATGAAATAACATGAATTTTGTAATCTTTTTTCATAAAAAACTGGCACCACTTCTTCACATGTGGATTAGATGCATCTGCCAAGTAACATATAGTCTTCATACTTTACTCCTACTACCTACCTATTGAATAGTATTCAATCCCAGCATCAAGTGCTTCGCTTACCTTATAGCAGTTTCTGCCATCGAATACCATCGGTTTTTTCATCAATTTATTATATTTTTTTAAATCGTACTGCTTTATTTCATCCCATTCTGTCATTATAAAGCACATATCTGCATTTAATAGTGCATCGTCAATATTATTTTCGTAATTTACCTGCTCTCCAAAAATCTTTTTTGCATTATCAATACCAGCTGGATCGTAAGCGTGTATTTTAGCCTTTCTCTCAATTAAATAATCAATATTGACTATAGACGGTGCTTCTCTTAAATCATCCGTCCCTGGTTTATATGTTAAACCAAGCACAGCTACTTTAAGTCCCTCAAAACTATCTACAATGTTTGAAGCCATTCTAACAAGCTTCATTTTTTGTTTTTCATTTACTTCAATCGCCGCTTTAATAGTTTTAAGCTCATACCCATTCGAATTCGATAGCCAATGAAGTGCCTTAGTATCCTTAGGAAAACAAGAACCACCGTATCCAATACCTGGTTTTAGAAAATTCTTTCCTATTCGCTCATCATAGCTCATACCCAATGCAACATCCTCGATATTCGCTCCAACAATTTCGCATAAATTTGCTATATCATTCATATACGAAATTTTTAATGCTAGAAAATCATTAGAAGCATACTTTACCATTTCAGCTGATTTTCTATCAGTAACTATAATTGGATTTTCAAAAGAACTATATATTTCAAGCATAACCTTTTTAGACCAATCACTCTCAACTCCGATCACTATTCTAGATGCTTCAAAAGTATCCCTAACTGCAGTACCTTGAGCTAAAAACTCTGGATTAGAAGCAACTTCAAATTTAATATCATTCACCAAATTTTTCCTTAAATAGCTTTCAACAAAGTCGTTAGTTCCAATTGGTACAGTAGATTTCACAATGACCAAAATATCCTTTGAAGCATTCTCTGCTATCTGTTTTACTACTTTTTTCAAATAATCCAAATTCGCAGAACCATCGCTTCTTTCAGGAGTACCAACCGCAATAAAAACTGCATCCGAATCTTTATAGGCACCTTTATAATCTGTAGTGAACTCTATATTATTTAGCTCTAAATTTTTATTTAAAAGCTCTTCAAGTCCATCTTCATAAATATGTGGCTTTCCACTTTTTAATTTATTTATTTTTTCAATATCGGTGTCGACACACACTATATGATGGTGTCCCTTTTCTGCAAGGCAAACACCTGTCACCAGACCTACATACCCCGCACCTGCAACTGCAATTTTCATAAATACCTCCAATAATAACATCTGAATACTATTATTATACTTTTTTAGTCCTTAGTTTTACAATAAACCTACATATTTGATTCTATCCATATATACTTTAACTTCGTTTTCACAGTCTATTTATCTTTTTTTATCCTTTTCTTTATGGCATTATATGCATAAAAAACAAACACATACATAGCCCTTGGCAGACTTAAATGTTCAATATTTCTATAAGTATTCCAAGTTCTTTTCACAGAAACCCACTTGTTATTTGACAAAGATCCGTCTACAACTCTATACCAGACTAAATCTTCGTAAATTCCATATGCGTAATCCGTTTTTTTCAATAACTGTAACCATGTTGCTGTATCTTGACCACGTCTTACGTTTGTCATTCTAAAATCACCTATAATTTTTTTATCTACTACAACCGTAGAGCATCCAATTATTGTATTTTTTAACAGTCCATTGTAGTCTATTTTCTCAGGTGCCCTTGCTACTTTTGGCATAGGTTCACCATTCTGTAGTGCATATCTATATGATGTAAAGCAAAACCCTACATTTTTTTCACTCAATAATTTTAACTGTAGCTCCAGTTTTTTTGGTTTCCAAATATCATCACTATCTAAGAAAGCAATATATCTTCCTTTTGCATTTGAAAGTCCAGTGTTTCTTGTAACCGCTGCTCCAGAATTTTTATCAAGTTTTATATACTTTATTCTACTATCATCTGCCGCTTTTAGACTAATAAATTCAGCCGACGAGTCTGTAGAGCAATCATCAATCAACAATAACTCCCAATTTTCATATGTTTGTGCTTGAACAGATTCAATCGTTTCAGTGATAAAGTCCTGAGCATTATAAACAGGTGTTATTATTGACACTAAACCCTCTTTCATATTTTTCTCCTCTTTGAATATCTATACTATATAATAATCAAATTTTAATTATTATATAGTTTTTTTAATTAACTCATTAATTACTTAACGGATTCTTTTCTTAATTTATATACTATTACTAGTTAGTTCTTTTTCTTCTTTATCTACAAATATTTTTCTAACTCTAAGCTTTGACACGCCATAAACCATAAATATCAATCCAATGTTTGTTGCCAAATCAATCATTATACTTTCTGCAAAGCAATAAATTAGTATACTGATAACTAAGAGTATCTCATCTTTTTTGTTTTCCTTGCAAAGGAAATATAAACCTATGCACATCATAATAACCAGTAACAAATAACCTATTATTCCAGTACTATATAACGTCCAAATATACCCACTGTCAAGTGGCATTCTCTGTGTAAAAAGAATATCTCTTATATTTGGTGCGTAACCAAATAAGTTCATACCTTTAGAAGAGTGCATAATATATGAATGCCAATAAATAGGCCTATGTGATAAAACTTTGTTTATAAAATAGTTGTTGCTTAAAAATACAGATATTATTACACTAAGTAATGACATTACAATTGGAAAACTCACAACAAAAAGCTTCATGACTTTATTTTCTAAATTTATTTTCTTTAAAATAAAAAAGGCTACAAAGGTCATAACTGCAGTTAAAAGCCCTGTTCTCGTTGTCGTCTGAGTATACATCAAAAATATCATCAAAAATAGCAATATGAAGTCAATTTTTCTTTTGCTATAAAAAATATGGCAAAAATATGCAGACCAAATCATAAACATGCTTATAAAAGCTGTATTTGGATTTCCAAAACCAAAGTCATTTCTTCCCTCAAGATACTCAGTTGGATGCAATCCTGCAATATTTGTTCCCAAATATATTGAAAATAAAATAGCATTACTTATAATAAATATTTTTATTAAGAATTTATAGTCAACAGCAAACAATCCAAGGCATAAATAATAAGTGTATACGAATGTTATATTTTTTGAAAGTACAAACTGCATTGCACTTACGATAAGCACCCCTAGATGGAAAAAATTATATTCTTTCCTATTTTCAAGTATTAATGCCGTAGCCGCCAAAATAGACAGTATCATTATATACTTTGACAAGGAATTTATACCAAAAAAAGTACCATAGTATTTCACTATTGATAGAAAAATTATTACTGCACCTATAGCATTTTTCCATTTAGTTTTTATCATTTAAGTACCTCTTTTCCTCATTTGTCATAAGTATCTCCAATAAACTTGCATATTTTTCTTAGTTAGTTACATATTTTTATTAGCTATCATGTTAACAAGAGTTTTTATATGCTTAACTTACGTATTTCATTATATGTCTTTCAGAGTTTTATATGCTTAACTTACGTATTTCATTGTATATTCTTTCAGAGTTTTTATCATCTCTGATATTAAAGCTATTATCAACTCTGTTTAAGTACTTTTCTTTCATTCTGAAGTTGTTTTCAAAATATGATTTTAGTACGTTAATTAATTCATCTTCATCAAAAATCAGTTCTCCAAACCCATCTTCCTTATAGTCAAAGTATCCGTCTTTATATCGATCATCAGGCACATTTTGATAGTATATTAGTGGTTTTCTCATATATGCAAAATCAAATGCCACAGAAGAAAAATCCGTTATCATCAGCATAGATTCCTTCAAAAGTGTCTGCACATCAAATTGATCCTTATCTGCCATAATAACTTTTTCGCTTTTAATTTCAAACCTATTTTTGTAAGGTTGCATTTCATAATGCGGATAAAAAATCAATTCTACATTAGTATTCTCAAGTAATTTTATAAGAGAATCATTATTTAATAAGCTTTCTAGAGACTTAAAGTAATCTGACTCAACAAATATTTCTTCATCGCCTTTACCTTCATTTAGGTACGACGGAGTTATTATGCCTTTTCTCCAAGTTGGCATCAATAAGATTTGTTTTTTAGTTGTAAATTCATTTAGATTGTCATATCTTGCAAGACCTGTTTGAACCACTACTCCATCTTTAAATCCATAGTTCTCTCCACAAATAGACTCATACTCTCTTTTAGTAGTAGTGATAAAAAGATCTAACATATTTTTTGAATTTACATCAACGCTTACATCATTCATGATTACTCCATGTTGTAAGTATATGTATTTTTTTGTATTGTTTTTATCAAGTATTTTTTTGT
>JBDHVM010000047.1:0-8562 GCA_039809725.1 Peptostreptococcus sp. | reverse complement strand
GTTTGCGGGTGCCATCTTTCCTGTATGTGACTGTGCAATGACGCCAATTGTAACCTCTGTGGTGAAAAAAGGGTATTCTATTCCTGTTGCGATCACATTTTTATTGGCATCACCTGCTGTGAACCCAATAGTTATCATATCTACTTACTATGCGTTTCCCAATGCGCCTAAAATGGTAATTTATAGGATTTTATTTGGATTATTGATCGCCTTTTTAATGGGAATGATATTGGTATTATTTGAAAAAAAATACAAAGGTGATGTAGTAAAAGATCATTTAGACAAGTATAAAGTAAGTGATTCTGCTGAGTTTAAATTTAGATTTAATAACAAGCTTAGGTACTTAGAGGCAATTATAGAGCATACGAAGAAGGAACTTTTTAAGATAGGCTTTTATGTGGTATTAGGAGCGTTTTTATCTGCTTGCCTACAGGTGTTAATACCAAAGAGTATTTTTCTTCAAATGAATGAAATAAATGCAATTTCAGTGTTGGCAATGGTAGTAGTAACATTTTTTATATCAGTATGTTCAACTTCAAATGCCTTTATTGCAAGGGCATTTTATAACATTATGCCTATTAATGCAATTTTAGCTTTTGTAGTAATGGGACCGATGTTAGAGATTACCAATATATCAATATTAATGGGAACTTTTAAGAAAAAATACGTATTTATGATGATCGGGATATTGGTGTATATATCCTTCGTGGTATTTTCTCTTTTAGGAGGTGGATTTAGAGTTGTTTAACAAGATAAATAAAATAAATTTAGAGGTATTAGTTCAAATAATTGTGGAAATTTTTGGAGCACTTTTACTTATGAGTTCACTTTATACTGGCAAAATAAACCTATTTGTACACCCAAAGTTCAATATAGCCCTTTGGATAAGTGCAGTTTTTTTAGTTATCATTGCAGTAGTATCTTCACTTTCACTTTTTAAGCCGAGACACATGAATATACTCACAAGATATTTTGTAGTAGTAATACCAATTTTAGTTTCGTTTTATATATCATCTGAGGCTATAAACAAATTACCTCAACCAAGTTTTGATGTAGGAAGAGGAGTGAGAAACTCTATACCTACAAGTGTATCACCACAGTTGAATACGTTTAAACCTACGGAGTACAAGAAAAAAGATGGAAAAAGCTATGTAGAGATTGACGATACAATGTACCTTAAATGGTACTACGACTCCACATTCAGTTGGGAAAAGTATAAGGGAATGAAATTCAGATTTTTAGGAAGAGTGTTTAAAGATGCCAACCAAAAAGGTGAGTTTGTTGTTCTTGGAAGGTTTGGAATGGTATGCTGTATGGCAGATATGCAGCCATGTGGATTTATATATAAGGGTCCTAAAAAAAATCAACTTAAAAATGGACAATGGTACTGGATCACTGGAGAGATAAAAGAAAATAAAAAAATAGCATACAATTATGAAAAGCTACCGATGATAGATGGAGTGAGTTTTGAAGAGGCAAGAGAGCCAACAGATCAATATGTGTATATACACTAATGTTGAAAAAACACGTATTTCGTGGTATAATGTAGATGTAGAATTTTGCAGTTTTTACGGAAATTTACAGATATTAAGTAAAATTTATCGATATGTAAAGTGAATAGATAAATAAACTAATAAAAATATTAAAAATGTTTTGCGGATTGGAAGAACAACTTCAAGTTTAAAAAATTATTTACGGGAAATAAAAGTTTATATATGATTTGAAAAATTCCGTGAATAATCTGGACATAATTTTAGAGAGGAAAAATAATGGTCTATAATAAAAAAGTCGGAAAGAAGATAAATAAAATTATTTCAACAGTTATGATATCTGTTATGCTGTCAACAGGTATGTCTGCTTTTTATTCAAACGCAGATGAAAGAGAACAAAATGAAGTATATAGCTATGAAAATGTAACTGTGAATCACGGAGATAACACTGCTCAACAGAATGATTCTGACAGCGTAGGAAGTGGAAGAATGTCTGCCTCTCTTTTTAAATTTAGGGGAACTGAAATAAAAGACTATGGCAAAAAAGATAGTTCGTCTTCTATTAGCGTTACTTCTAGTAAATATGACCCTAGAGATTTTGGATATATGACTAAGATTAAGGATCAGAAAAAATTAGGGATATGCTGGACTTTTGCAGGAAATGCAGCCCTAGAGAGCTACCTAAAGAAAAATGGATATGGTGACTATTCACTTTCTGAGGAACATATGAGATGGTGGGCAAAAGGTGGAGAACACAACTGGGATATTGACGACTCAGAAGGTTCAACTAATGAAACATCAATAGGTTATTTTACATCATGGTCAGGGCCAAAATACGAAAGTGACATTCCATACAATGGTGATGTGACTCAGCATGAAGGAGCAAAAAAACCCGCAAACTATGATTCAGCACCAAAGCTAAACTATCAGGTACTAGAGGCGGTGAATGTAGCTACTGATAAGACGTCAGTGAAAAATGCAATATTAAAGTATGGTGCAGTAGCATCAGGATACTACGATGACGCAAAGTATATGAGTTCTGATTCAACTTCTTTCTACTGCGATGCCTCACTAGGTCAAACTCATGCCATAACAATTGTTGGGTGGGATGACAACTATTCAAAAGACAATTTTAATGGTGTGGCAAAACCGAGCTCAAATGGAGCTTGGTTGATTAAAAACAGTTGGGGAGACTATAACAAAGAGCACGGATATATGTGGATTTCATATGAAGATAAGACGATACTTTCATATACCGACAATTATTCAATAGCAAAAGTTCAGGAAAATAAAGGTCAAAAAATTTATCAACATGAATATTCGATGTCTTCAGCACTTACTGATAGGATAATAACAGGAGCGAATGAGTTTAAGTTTGGACAGCATGAAGCACTTCAAGGTGTAATGTTTGCAACTGATAGTATAGGTGCTAAGTATGAACTTTACTATATTCCAGAGGTAAATGGAACACTTGATTACAATAACAAGATGTTCTTAAAATCAGGAAAAACGCCTTTTTCTGGGTACATTACTGAAGATTTAAACAATTTTCCTTTGGCTATGGGTAAGGGTGCAATTGCGCTTAGAATAGATAATACGGAAAATAATCAAAAATCTTCAATAGGCATGGAGATGAATGTTAAGAATTATAAAATGTTTAAATCAAAAGCCAGCTTAGGACAGACATATATACTTGTGAATGGAAAATTGCAAGATTTAAATAAGATGCCTTCGTATGCGCCTGCCAACTTGGTAATCAAAGGTATTACAAAAGCTTTTGATGGTGGAAAAGTTTTAGCAGGAAGCGACAGGTATGACACAGCTATAAAAATATCTCAAAATGGATGGGTAAAATCTGACAATGTATTTTTGGTAAACGGAAATGCAATTGCAGATGCTCTTACTTCCACTCCACTAGCAAAGCTAAAGTCAGCGCCGATTTTATTGACTGAAAAAAACAATATAAACGTTAATGTAATGAAGGAAATCGAAAGGTTGGGAGCAAAGGAAGTAACACTTATTGGTGGAGAAGGTTCTATATCAAAAAATATTGAAAAGGCTCTAGCAGACAAGGGAATTAAAGTAAATAGAATAGCAGGAGAAGACCGATCTCAAACAAGTGAAAAATTAGCTGAAGAAGTGTTAAAAATTAACAAAGATGTGAAGTCAGTAGCAATAGTAAATGGATATAAAGGTCTTGCCGATGCAATAAGTTTTTCGCCAGTTGCAGGAGAGAGAACAATACCAATAGTATTGGCAAATTCGAGTGGAATGTATAAAATGCCTCAAGAATTAAAAGATTCAAGCAAGATAAGTGAATCATATATAATTGGAGGGGAAAAGTCGGTTCCAAATAATATATCCTCAGGTCTTGTAAATCCAACAAGAGTAAGCGGGGATGATAGAAATGATACAAATGCGAAGATAATTGAGAAGTTTTATCCTGGAACAGAGCTAGAGTATGCCTTTGTTTCAAAGAACGGTTTTAAAAACGAAAATATGCTAATTGATGGTCTAGCTATTGGAGCATATGCTTCATCTGTAAAATCTCCGATAGTACTAGCAAATGGAAGGCTGTCAGATGAACAAAAGAGAGTTCTTGGAAATAAAAAAATTAAAAACATTACTCAGGTAGGTCAAGGTCTTAATAGTATGGCTACTACAGAGCTACTTGTTATGAATTCAAAAAAATAGGAGAATATAAATGATAGAAAATAAAGTTGAAAGCTTTGTATTAGATCACACAAAAGTAAAAGCACCGTATGTAAGAAAGTGTTGTGTTTTAGATGGATATAAAGGGGATAAAGTCTCAAAGTTCGATTTGAGATTCTTACAACCAAATGAAGCTGTTTTTGAGACGGGGGCAATTCACGGTCTTGAGCATCTGCTAGCAACATACCTTAGAGATACTATGGATGGAATAATAGACCTATCTCCTATGGGATGTAGAACTGGTTATTATCTAATAATGTGGGGAGATGTAGAACCTGCATATGTAAAGAACGGTCTAGAAAAAGCTCTAGAAATGGTTTTAACAACAGATGAAATGCCTGCAGCAACTGAGAAGGAATGTGGAAATTACAGAGATTTGTCGCTTGAAGGGGCAAAGAAATACACAAAAGAAGTGCTTGAAAAGGGATTTTCATTAAATATTTATGGTGATAAATAAAATTGCAAAATAACAAAATTTGATAATCGGAGGTGTCTGATGAAAATATATAATACAATGACAAGAAAAAAAGAGGAATTTATTCCGCTTGAAGAAGGTAAGGTAAAAATGTATGTGTGTGGACCTACTGTATATAATTTTATACATTTAGGCAATGCAAGACCATTTACAGTATTTGATACTCTGAGAAGATACTTTGAGTACAGAGGTTTTGATGTGACTTATGTACAGAATTTTACAGACGTAGATGACAAGATAATCAACAGAAGTAAAGAAGAAGGGATACCTCCAGAGGAAGTATCAGAAAAATATATAAAAGAATATTTTACAGACTGTGATGGACTTGGTATAAAAAGAGCGACTGTTCACCCACAAGTTACAGATAATATCAGTCAAATAATTACGTTTATTCAAGAATTGATAGACAAAGGGTTTGCATATGAAGCTGACGGGGATGTTCTTTTTAGAACGAGAAAATTTGATGATTATGGGAAACTTTCTCACCAGAATATTGAAGAATTAGAACTAGGAGCGAGAATTGGTGTAGATGAAAAGAAAGAAGATCCTCTTGACTTTGTACTTTGGAAAGCGAAAAAAGAAGGCGAACCAGGTTGGTCTAGCCCATGGGGAGAAGGACGTCCAGGTTGGCATATTGAGTGTTCAGTAATGTCAAATAGATATCTGGGTTCTACAATAGATATTCATGCGGGAGGTCAAGACTTACAGTTCCCCCACCACGAAAATGAAATTGCACAAAGTGAGTGTAGAAGTGGACATGAATTTGCAAGATATTGGATGCATAATGGATATATAAATGTAGATGGAGAAAAAATGAGTAAATCGCTAGGGAATTTCTTTACAGTAAGGGATATTTCTAAGGTTTATGATTTAGGACTTGTAAGATTTTTCTTATTATCAACTCATTATAGAAATCCTGTGAATTTTAGTGATACTATACTTGAACAGTCAAAGGCAGGTCTTGAAAGGCTTACAAATGCGAGGGATAAGGCAGAATTTATCCTATCTACTTCTAAAGTTGATTCAATGTCAGAAGAAGAGAGTTCTAAGGTATCAAGCCTTGAGGAGTTTAAGACAAAATTCATAGATGCCATGGATGATGACCTAAATACTGCTGATGCAATAAGTGCAATATTCGAACTTGCCAAGTTTATGAATCAAAATATATATGAGGATTCATCAAAAGAGTTTGTTCAAAGATGTTTAGATATGTTTAATGAACTTACTGGTGTACTTAATATAGCTGGTAAATCTAGTGAACTAGACAATGATTTGGTAAACAAGGTAGAAGAGCTTATAAAAAAGAGAAGTGAAGCTAAGAAAAATAAAGATTTTACACTAGCCGATCAGATAAGAGAGGAATTGTCTTCTATGGGAATAGCGATAGAAGATACTAGACAAGGTGTAAAATGGAAGAAAATTTAGTTAAATATTCAAATATTAGTGAGGGTGAGTTGGCGAGAATATCGCCCCTTACTCTTGCGTATTTAGGAGATGCTGTTTATGAATCATATATACGAGAATATCTAATCAAAAAAAATATTTTTTTAAAGATAAATGATTTACATAAAAGGGCTATAAAGTACGTGAGTGCAACTGCTCAGTCAAGAATAATAAAAACAATTGAAGGCATACTCACTGATGAAGAGGTATTAATATTTAAAAGAGGAAGAAATCATAAAAAAAATACAGGCGCTAAAAATGCAGGTGTAGTAGATTATAGACATGCTACAGGATTTGAAGCTTTAATAGGGTATCTTTTTTTAAAAGAGGATACCAGAAGATTAGAGTTTATTATCGCAAAGAGCATAGAAGTTATAGAAGAAAAATAATAAGGTGGTGAGCTTTTTGGCTTTGATAGAAGGTAGAAATCCAGTAATAGAGGCATTGAAAAATGGTAGGGAAATAGATAAAATATTAGTGAACAAGGCTTCAAAAGAAGGTTCTATCAAAAAAGTTATTGCTATGGCTAAGGATAGTAATATAATAATACAGCAAGTAGATAGACATAAGTTAGATGAAATGTCAGAAAGTCATGCTCATCAAGGGGTAATAGCAATTACTAGTGAATATAAATACTTTGAATTAGATGAGATCCTAGAAATACCAAAGAAAAAGGGTGAAGATCCTTTTTTTGTCATTTTAGATGGAATAACTGACCCACACAACCTTGGATCAATAATAAGGACAGCAGATGCTGTAGGGGCACATGCAGTAATAATTCCAAAGAGAAGAAGTGTACACATTACTCCGATTGTAGCAAAGGCATCTGCTGGTGCAGTTGAATATATGCCCGTATGTAAGGTCACAAATATCGTAAATACTATCAAAACATTAAAAGAAAATGGACTATGGATAGCGGCTGCCGACATGGATGGAGAAACTTTCTATAGACAAAACTTATCAGGAGCGTTGGGACTAGTTGTGGGGAGCGAAGGTTCTGGAATATCGAGACTTGTAAAAGAAAACTGCGATTTTACAATAAGTATGCCGATGTCAGGTAAGGTAACCTCACTGAATGCGTCAGTTGCAGGAGCGATTTTACTTTATGAAGTATATAGGCAAAGAGATGCAAAAAAGTAAGTATTCTCCAAGTAGAATTTTGATAGTAGATGGATATAATGTAATAAACGCCTGGCCAGAACTAAAGAGGTTGTCGCAAGATGATTTAGAGGTTGCTCGTGAGGTGCTTAGAAACTATATTCTTGAATTTGCAAAGATGAAGGGGTACAGTGCGTATATTGTTTTTGATGCATACAATGTAAAAGGTAAGATAGAAAAAATAGAAAACTACCATGGTGTAGAGATTGTTTTTACAAAAGAAAATCAAACTGCTGACAGTTATATAGAAAAGTTCATATCTAGTCTTTCCAAATACGATGAAGTAACAGTTGCGACAAGTGACTACGCAGAACAGCAGATTGTTTTGGGTAAAGGATGCTCACGAATTTCTGCTAGAGAACTTATTGAGGAGTTAAATCAACACAAAAAAGATTTAAGAAAGAGCAACAATTCAAAAGGCAATTCATATAATAGTATGAATCGTTTAGAAAACAGAATTGACAGCAGTGTACTAGAAAAACTAGAGAAGATTAGAAGAAATAAGTGATTAATATTTGGAGGGGGCTTATGTCTGAAATGAACGAAATATTATCGAATGAGTTTCAAGATGAGGATCTAGATTATATAAAAAAGGCTCAACTTGGAAATAATTTGGCAATTAATTATATTATTGATAAATACAACGTCATGGTAAAAGCAAAGGCTAAGTCATATTTTTTGATAGGAGCAGATAGAGATGACATTATACAAGAGGGTATGATAGGTCTTTATAAGGCAATAAGGGATTTTAATGATGAGAAAACATGTTCATTTAAGCATTTTGCTGATCTTTGTGTTACTAGGCAAATCATAACTGCTGTAAAAACTGCGACAAGGCAAAAGCATATACCTCTTAACTCCTATGTTTCACTAAATAAACCGATGTTTGAAGAAGAGTCAGAAAGGACGCTTTTTGATACGATTTCAAGCCGTACAGAAACAGATCCAGAAAAGCTAATTATAGGGAAAGAAGAGTATCAAAATACTGAGAAAAGGATTAGTGAAATACTTAGTCCATTTGAAGAGGATGTATTATCTTTATATCTCGTAGGAAGAAGCTACCATGAAATCGCTGTAAAATTAAATAAAGACCCTAAATCTGTTGATAATGCAATACAGAGAGTAAAAAGAAAAATAGAAAAATATCTTGAAAATAAAGAGGATTAATAGTAAAATACAAATCAAAGACAATTTTAGATTAAGTAATGGGAGGAAATTTGAAATGGCAAAAGCTAAATTTGAAAGAAGTAAGCCACATGTTAATATCGGAACAATAGGACACGT
>JBDHVM010000046.1:0-8572 GCA_039809725.1 Peptostreptococcus sp. | reverse complement strand
AGGGATATCAATACGCTGGGTGATGCAATAAATTTGGCTAGAAAATTTGATAAAAAAATATACTATTACTTTCCCAGAATAATTAGATCGGGCGAAGATAAGGTTTATACTATCTTACAGAAAATAGGAGATGATAGATTATCAGAGATTGAAGGGTTTAAAGTATCTAACTATGGTGAAATTTTTTGGGTAACAAATAACTACCCTAATCAAAAAATTTCAGTTTCAGAGTGGTTAAATGTGTATAACTCCTTATCGATTGAGTTTTATAAGGATTTGAAAATTGAAAAAGTCTGTCTTTCTCAGGAAACATCGATTAATCAGATTGAAAAAATAACAAAATATCATAAACAAAATTTAGAGTACAGGGTATTTGGAAGTACAGAAATGATGATAAGTGAGTACTGTCCAATGGGGGTTATTGTTAAAGATTGCCATAAAGACAAAAGAAATAGTTTGTGCTCTATGAGTGATTATATGTTGGAATCTGAGGAAGGAAGGAAGTTTAGGCTTTTACAAGATGAAAATTGTAGAACGACAATATATTCAGATGAAAAGTTAAACTTAATTGAGGAGTTGGAAAGACTGGATAAATTAGGTGTAAAAAAGTATGAGATATCATTGGTATTTGAGGATGAAATTGAGTCAAAATCGATAGTTAGTAAATTTATCGAGAGTGTGAAAAGGGGAAAAAAAGTTAATGTATCAGACTTTAAGAGCGATAGTGTATTTAGCCTAGGACACTTGTATAAAGAAATCGATTAATAATTATTCATCAACTTAACAATATTATCTGCATATTTCTTTTACATGTATGTATCTACGTAAAGTAAGTAAAAAATAGTATTAGATTTTTCAACGTTATTAAATATTTGTTTTTAGGGGGATAATATGTGTTATATTGGTGATGCAAGTACGACAAAAATGATAGACAACTACTGTAGCAATACCTTTTTGATGTCTGAACATTTGATGATGGAAAATGCTGGTATTGCAGCGACAAAGAGAATAAAAAAAATTATCAAAAATAGTAAAAAGAACTATAGGTCTATAGTAATATTTTGTGGAAAAGGTAAAAATGGTGGGGATGGATTTGTAATTGCAAGGCGTCTACTTGAACAAGGTTATGATGTGGAAATTGTTTTGCTTGCTCATATTGATGAGTTAGATGGGTGTGTGATTGATAATTATGACAGTGTGGAGTGTTATGAGACAGATATTATTCAAATATATGATACTAGTGATGATATTGAATATAACCTAGATAATATTCTGAGATCGGATGTCTTAATTGTCGATTGTATATTTGGTGTTGGTCTAAATAGAGATATTAAAGGACATTATTGTGAAATCTTAGACTACATAAACGAAAATAAATACTTAGGATATGACATTGTATCAATAGATATTCCTTCAGGTTTAAACGCAACAACAGGTGAAGTTATGGGTGTATCTATAGTTGCCGATTATACTATTACTTTTGATACATATAAAAAAGCTTTTTTAAATTATAATAATGAAGATATTGTTGGAAAAGTATATGTAGAAAAAATATCTCTTCCAAAAGAAATTTTAGAAAGCGTTGAAACAATAGGTAAATTTACTGATAAGAAATTCATAAAACGAAAGAAAATAGATAAAAAAAATAGTATAAATAAGGGTAATAACGGAAGAGTTTGCATATTTGCAGGATCAGAAGGTTTTTATGGGGCACCTATTATTACAGGTAGAGCTTGCGTTAAAAGTGGATCTGGATTAGTTACCATAATTTGTACAAAAGAGGTTGAAAAAATAGTCAGCAGTAATGTTGTTGAAGAAATGACTTGCAAATACGACGATGTAGAAAGATTAGAACGATTAATAAAATCTGCTGACTCATTTGCATTTGGTCCGGGAATGGGAAATTCATCAAGCACAAAAGAGAGACTTGAAAAACTAATGAATATTACGGACAAACCGATAGTGATTGATGCAGATGGATTAAATGTATTTGAAGAAAAGTTCATTAGAGAAAATTCTAATATTATTTTAACGCCACATTTGGGTGAGTTTTCAAGAATGATCGGTGTGAGTATAGAAGAAATAAATAAAGATAGAATAAAATATGAAAGTGAATATGCAAAAAGACTGGGAGTTGTTTTAGTGCTAAAAGGCAAACACACAATCATTACGAATGGATATAAAGTTTTAGTGAATCCAACTGGAAATGAGGGGATGGCAAATGGAGGAACAGGTGATTGCCTGACAGGAATAATATCATCCCTTTGTGGTCAAGGATATGACATATTTTCAGCCGCTGCAATCGGAACGTACATTCACGGTCTATCTGGAGATTTAGTTTTCAAAAAAAAGTATACGGTAAATGCCAGTGATATAATAAAAAAAATACCAAAAGTGATGAAAATGTTGTATAATTAAAGTAAATATTAAGGAGGGATATCAATTGTTTGGATTAAGTGTAAGGGTAATTTGGATTCTTGTAGCTATTGTTTTCGGTGTGGCAGAAGCCGCAACGCTTAGCTTGACAATGGTATGGTTCTCTATAGGGGCTTTATGCGCTTTAGCTGTGTCTTACTTTACAGATAGTGTTTTTATACAACTGGTGGTTTTTGCAGTAGTTTCTTTTTCTTTATTGATTTTTGCAACAAAAAAATTAATAAAGATGGATAGAGACAAGAGTGATACTCATTGGGTAAGCATTGACACAAACACTGATGCCGTTATAGGAAAAAAAGGCTTTGTTATCAAAGATATTAGGCCACAAAAAGCAGGTCTTGTCAGGGTGAAAGGTGAAGAATGGACTGCCATTGCAAGTGATGAGGATGAATCAATTGACTCAGGTGAAGAAATAGTAGTTCGAGATATTCAGGGTGTAAAACTTATTGTTGAAAAAAAAGAAAACTAAAACTGGAGGGCATTAGGTATGTTTAGAAATATTATTACAGTGATTTTAATTTTAATACTATTAATTATTGCGATTAGAAGTATTAGGATAGTAAAACAGGCGAGAATGGGAATAATTATGAGGTTAGGTAAGTTTAGAAAAGAAGCAAAGACGGGTATTCATTTCTTGGTGCCATTTGTTGATACTATGTCATATATGATTGACCTGAGAGAAATAGTTGTGGATTTCCCACCACAGCCAGTTATTACAAAAGATAACGTTACAATGCAGATTGATACAGTAGTATATTACAAGGTAACTGATCCAAAGAGTTACGTATTCGAGATAGCTAACCCTATTTCAGCGATTGAAAATCTTACTGCAACTACTTTAAGAAATATAATAGGAGATCTTGATCTTGATGAAACATTGACTTCAAGGGATTTAATAAATGCTAAAATGAGAACTATCCTGGATGAAGCTACTGATATATGGGGTATAAAAGTAAACAGAGTTGAGTTGAAAAATATTATGCCACCTAGAGACATTCAGGCTGCAATGGAAAAGCAGATGAGAGCAGAAAGAGAAAGAAGAGAATCTATCCTTCAAGCAGAAGGAGAGAAGCAATCTAAGATACTAATAGCAGAGGGTGAAAAACAGTCAGCAATCTTAGGTGCAGAGGCTAAAAAAGAAGCTATGATTAGAGAAGCAGAAGGTGAAAGACAGTCAAAGATACTTCAAGCAGAAGGTGAAGCGGAAGCAATCAAGAAGACTTACAATGCAAGAGCAGAGGGTGAATCCGCTGTAATTAAAGCTACTCAGGGAGCAACTGCAGATGGTCTAAGAATGGTATTCCTTGCAATGAAAGAGTCTGATATTGATGATAATATTCTAGCACTTAAATCTATGGAAGCCCTTGAAAAGCTTGGTGAAAGTAAATCTTCTAAACTTGTGTTACCGTCAGATGCAGTTAACTTCTTAGGTACTTTTAAGGGGATAAAAGAAGTTTTGACAGATGATAATAAAAGTAAAGAACAAGCAGAATAATAAATAATGCTGTTTTCGGCTATATTGAAAATGGGTTAGTTTGCAAATTTGCTTATAAATTTGTTTAGTTGTAAGACATATCCCCGGGTGACTTTATCCGGGGGTTATTATTTTTGGAGGTAATTAAATTGGGCTTAGTGGATAGAATGAAAAATGAAAATAGAGAATTGGTTTTTAAAGAGTTACTTGGAAAAAAATACAGTGACTTAAAAGATTTTGACATATTATATTCTCCAAGTGAAGAATTTTTGCTTATCGATATTAAAAGGCTTGTGCTTGAAGGAAGGATTAATGAAGCTGAAGATACGCTTTTTACAAATATAGAAAAAAACAAATCTATAAACTCGGCCTTTATTGCAGGAGAATTTTACACCATGCTAATGGATATGAGCGATGTTGACTTAAAAGAAAAAGGATTTTCTAGAAATGAAATAAATGATGGTATTGCAGATATTAAAAAGATTTTTGAGTTTTAGTAAATCGATCTTTGAATTTGAAAAGGTGATGAATAAAAATAAAAACGCAAAAAAAGTATTGAATTTTTTTAAGTAGATATGTATAATAGAAAATTAGTTGAATTTTAAAAAAACACATGGCGATTGCCATATGTTAATTGTAAAAAACTAAATTTGTGATGGAATTTAATTTTATAATATTAATTTGTGGTTGTCAACATATTTTTTAAGATTTCACAAAAAAAGATATAGAAATAGGAGAAAGTAAAATGAGGATAGGTTTTGATCAAGAAAAGTACTTAATAGAACAATCAAAATATATTTTAGAAAGAGTAAATAATTTTGATAAATTGTATATTGAGTTTGGTGGAAAGTTGATAGGAGATCTGCACGCAAAGAGAGTTTTGCCAGGTTTTGATGAAAATGCAAAAATCAAGGTTCTAAGTAGTCTAAAAGACAAACTAGAAGTAATAATATGTGTTTATGCAGGTGATATTGAGAGAAATAAGATCAGAGGCGATTTGGGAATAACGTACGATGTTGAAGTAATGAGGCTAATAGATGATTTAAGAGGGTACAATCTAGACGTCAATTCTGTCGTAATAACAAGGTATGAAGGTCAGCCAGCAGCAACAATTTTTATAAATAAACTTGAGAGAAGAGGCGTGAAAGTATACAGGCACGCATCGACAAAAGGGTATCCAACTGATGTAGATACTATAGTTAGTGATGAAGGATTTGGAGCAAATCCCTACATTGAAACTACAAAACCTATCGTCGTAGTAACTGCACCAGGACCAAACAGTGGTAAACTGGGTACTTGTCTGAGTCAGCTATACCATGAGAATAAAATGGGTAAAACTGCAGGTTATTCAAAATATGAAACATTTCCAGTATGGAATCTACCACTAAAACACCCTGTTAACATTGCATATGAAGCAGCGACAGTTGATTTAAAAGATGTAAATATGATAGATGCATTTCATCTAGAAAAATATGGTGAAACTACAGTAAACTACAATAGAGATTTAGAATTGTTTCCTGTACTTAAAAAAATAATAGAAAAGATAACAAAGAAAGAAAGTATGTTCCAGTCACCTACAGATATGGGTGTAAATAGGGTTGGCTTTGGAATAGTAGATGATGAAATAGTGAGAAAGGCTGCAGTTGAAGAGGTAATCAGGAGATACTTCAAGACTCTTTGTGAGTATAAAAAAGGGAGCTTGGATAAAGAAGCTGTATCTAGAATGAAGATGATAATGGAAGAGCTCGGCTTAAAGGGTGAGGATAGAAAAGTTGTAAATGAAGCTAGAAGTTATGTAAATAATAACTGTGATTTTATTGATAATTTATCTTGTAATGCTGTCGCAGTTGAACTCGGTGACGGTCAAATGATAACAGGTAAGTTTTCAAATCTAATGAATGGATCGGCAGCGGTTATATTAAATTCTATTAAATATCTTGCAGAAATTCAAGATGATATACATCTTATTTCTCCTGTAGTTCTAGAACCGATAATAAATTTAAAGAAGAATATCCTAAAGAGCAGAAATATTTCATTGAATGCAGAGGAAGTTTTGACAGCTTTGAGTATTAGTGCTGTTACAAATCCAGTAGCTCAATATGCTATGGAAAAGCTAAGCTTATTAGAAGGTTGTCAAGCACATTCGACTGTGATTCTTTCTAAAAGTGATGAGCAAGTATTTAGAAAACTAGGGATAGATGTGACTTGTGATTCGGAATATCAGTCTACAAACCTTTATGAAGGATAATAATTGATAAAAATTTTACTATAATTTTGCAACAAAAAACTGTTGTGAAGTAACTAAAGACCTCGCTTGGTAGTGATTAGTATTGCTAAAAAATTGCTAAGCGAGGTATTTAGTTATTAAAATCAAGTAAAGGGGTTACATTGTTATAATAAAAAAAGAAATGAAAAATATGTAATTTTACTGTATCATATGGCTATCTATGTGTTATAATAGTACATATGGATACTACGCAACGAAAGGATGTTATTATAATGGAAAACAATTTAACAATGCAAGAGCTACTTGATATGCAAGAGCAGGAGCTAAGCAAAATTAATGTAGGTGATGAAATCACTGGAAAGGTAACACAAATAAGCAATGACGGTTTAACTCTAAAATTAGAAGTTGGATTTGATGGAGTGATTCCTGCAGGTGAACTAAACCTAGAAAAAGGACAGGCTATAGAAGATGTTTATAAAATAGATGAGGATGTAACTGGTATTATCACAAATGTAAGTTACAAAGATGCAACTATTAAAATATCAAGACTAAAGCTTGAGCAACAAAGTGATTTAAAAGAAATAATTGAGGCTCTTGAAGAACGCAAGCTTATCAACGTGCATGCATTTAAGGCTTTAGATAGAGGTCTGTATGTGAAGTATAAATCATATACAATGTTTATGCCTATATCTCAGATAGATACTAAATTTGTAAAGGATACAAACGAATATGTAGGCATAGATTTAGATTGTTATGTTAAAGAAGTAAATCCTAGAAAAAATAGAATAATAGTTTCTCATAGAGAAGTGGCACAAGAAATACTTGATGTTGAAAGAAAAGAAAAAAGAGAAAAAATCAAGGCTGAAAGAGAAGCTGAGAGAGCGAGAATTAGGGCTGAAAGAGAAAAACTAAAAGCTGAAAGAGAAGCGCTGTTTGAATCTCTTGAAGTTGGAGAAAAGAGAACTGGTAAGGTAACAAATATTATGCCTTATGGAGCGTTTATAGATTTAGGTGGAATAGAAGGATTAGCACATATCAACAATCTTTCTTGGACTAGAATAGAATCAGTAGAATCTATTTTAAGTGTAGGTGATGAAGTTGAAGTGTATATTCAGAGTGTAGACCCTGAAACTAAGAGAATCGCTCTTGCACTTAAGGATCCAGATCAAGATCCTTGGAAGATTATAGCAGATGAAGTAAATATTGGATCTGTAGTTGAAGCAAAAGTATTAAGAATAATTGACAAAGGTGCTTTTGTAGAAGTTAAAGACGGAGTAGAAGCTTATTTACCAATCGGTGAATTGAGTGAAAATAGAATCAACAAAGTTGAAGATGTTGTAGCTATAGGGGATGTTGTTAAGGCTGCTATTATTAAGTTTAACCCAAGCAACAAGAGAATGATGCTATCAATAAAAGAACTTACTAGAGAACCCGTAGAAGACTTAACTCAGTACATGTCAATCGGTGATGATACAATCGGTAACATTGGTGAAGTGTTAAAAGAAAAAAATGAATCATCAGATGAAGAATAATATATAGACTGCTTGTTTAAGTTGTTTAATTGAAGAGGGTTGCTAATGCAACCCTCTTTTTATTAATATATTGCGAAATATGATTGTAAAGTTGTTGGATTTACTGATATTTAAAGATAGGAGAAAAGTATGTCTAAAAAGCTAATTAAAACAAATGTACTTAGAATATTGGATAAATCTGATATTGAATACAAAGATTTTCAATATCCAGTTGGTAAGGAACACGTCGATGGTGTAAGTGCAGCAATATTGGTTGGCAAAAGACCTGATGAAGTGTATAAGACACTCGTTACACAAGGTAATAGCAAGGAATACTATATTTTTGTGATACCTGTGGCAGAAAACTTAAATATGAAAAAGGCAGCAAAAGCATGTGGCGAGAAGAGTATTGAAATGATTAATTATAAAGATTTAAATAAAATCACTGGATATATTCGAGGAGGGTGCTCTCCGATTGGTATGAAAAAACTGTATAAAACGTACATTGATCAATCGATAAGAAATCTGGACAGAGTCACTGTCAGTGCAGGAAAAATTGGATATCAGGTTGAATTAAATATTGAAGATCTAATAAAAATAGTAAATGCCGAAGTGTCAGATTTATTGTTATAACAAGACAAGGTCAAGGGATTTTTAGCCTTAGCTAAAAATTGACATAAGCGTTTCAACGAGGCGGGATATGTTCGCCGAGTTATAACAAGACAACATCAAGGTATTTTTAGCCTTAGCTAAAAATCGACGTAAGCGTTTCAACGAGGCGGGATATGTTCGCCGAGTTATAACAAGACAACATCAAGGTATTTTTAGCCTTAGCTAAAAATCGACGTAAGCGTTTCAACGAGGCGGGATATGTTCGCCGAGTTATAACAAGACAACATCAAGGTATTTTTAGCCTTAGCTAAA
>JBDHVM010000045.1:0-8661 GCA_039809725.1 Peptostreptococcus sp. | reverse complement strand
AGTGACTATAGGATATATGTAATAAATAATGCGGATAAAATGACAATTCAAGCACAAAACGCATTGTTAAAAACTTTAGAAGAACCGTCGTCTTATGGTATAATAATACTTGTAACGAGAAATGAGCAGGCACTTTTAGATACTATACGGTCAAGATGTATGGAAGTGAAATTTTCTCCGTTGAGTGTGGACGATATTAAAAGTATTTTAATATCTAAAGGTATAGAAAGTGAACAGGCAGAACTAGCAGCAGTTTTTTCACGAGGAAGTGTAAGTTTGGCTATGGAAGTCTCAAAAAAAGGTGATTTAAATGACTTTAGAAGGGATATCGAGGGGATTTTAGATTTATTAATTATTGAAAAAAATAAATTTGAAGCAACCAGAATAGCTGAATATCTAAAAAAATACCCTACAGAGATTGATAAATCACTTGAATTGATGCAACTATATATTAGGGATGCTATATTGATGAGAGAAAATGTAGATCCTTGTTTGTTAATAAATAAGGATAGACAAAAAATAATTAGAAAAATTGCCCTGTCTGCAAGCATTGCACAGTTGGGTAAAATTTTGGATATTTTGGAAAAAACGAGTATAAAGCTGTCAGCAAATTGTAATTTTAACAGTACGGTACAGGCAATGGCTTTAAATATTAATGAGGTGGTAGATATATGATAAAAATAGTTGGAGTAAGATTCAAACCAGCGGGTAAAATATATTATTTTGACCCAGCAGAGTTTGATTTAAATATAGGAGATGACGTGATTGTTGAAACATCACGTGGTCTAGAGTATGGTATGGCAGTGGTCGGTCCTAAAATGGTAGAGGAAAATGATATAGTTAGTCCACTAAAGCCAATTATTAGAATAGCAAATGATGAAGATAATGAAATATTCATTGAAAATAAGCTAAAAACAAAAGAAGCTCACGAGATCTGTGAAGAAAAAATTAGGGAACACGATTTAAAGATGTTTTTAATTAATTGCGAGTACACTTTTGATAGAAATAAACTTATATTTTATTTCACAGCTGATGGAAGAATTGATTTCAGAGAGTTAGTAAAAGATCTCGCTGCAATTTTTAAGACTAGGATAGAACTTAGACAAATTGGCGTAAGAGATGAAGCAAAGATATTAAACGCAATTGGTCCATGTGGTAGACCTCTTTGTTGTGCAACTTGGATAGGTGAGTTTATGCCAGTCTCAATAAAGATGGCAAAAGATCAAGGTCTATCTCTAAATCCTACAAAAATTTCAGGTGTTTGTGGAAGATTGTTTTGCTGTTTGAAATACGAGTCACAGGGGTATGCGGATGCAATAAAGTCTATGCCTTCTGCTGGATGGATTGTAAAAGATCTATTTGACGATAGAAAGGCTAAAGTCATAGAACCAAACTATCTACTTGAAACTATCAAAGTAGAATATGAAGATAAAAGTATAGGTGTGTTGTCTGAGGGAGATTATAAGGTTGTAAAAGCTTTTAGAAAAGATAATCAAAAATCTGGAAATCCTGATGAAAAGTTAGATAGAGAAGCACTTGAAGAGTTGAAACGATTAGAGCAAGAAAAATAAGACTTTTGAGTTAAACAACATAAAATAAAAAAAAGCAGAATAAAAAACATAAGATAAAGAAATAAAAAACATAAGATAAAGAAATAAAAAACATAAGATAAAAAGAATTCTGTAGGAGAGGCTTCTTTTATTTGGAAAAAGGGAAGATTATATGAATGTTGAACTATTAGATAATGAGAGGATAGATGATCTTCAGTTTAAAAATTTAAGGTTAATACAAAATACAACTGGTTTTTGCTTTGGAATTGACGCAGTTTTGCTTGCGAATTTTACGAAAGTAAAAAGAAATGCAAAGATAATTGATTTAGGTACTGGTACAGGCGTTATACCAATATTGATATCCGGTAAAAGCTCTGCAAATGAAATTATTGGAGTTGAAATTCAAGAAGACGTTGCTGAGATGGCAAATAGATCTGTAATATTAAATGAATTGCAAGATAGAGTTAAAATTATCAATGAGGATTTAAACAATATTCCAAATATTTTAGAAAAGGGTTCATTTGATGTAGTAACTTCAAATCCACCCTATATGCACTCAAATGGTCTTGTAAACACAAATGATAAAAAGGCAATTTCAAGACATGGAATAATGTGCGACTTGGAAGACGTTGTAAGAGTAGCTTCACTTATGTTAAAGCCAGGAGGAAGATTTTTTATGATAAATCGAACTCTAAGGCTTGTTGATATGATTGATTTTGGAAGGAAGTATAGACTTGAGCCAAAGAGTATTAGGTTTGTTCACTCCAGAGTTTCAAAGGCTCCAAAGCTTGTGCTAATTGAGTACGTAAAGCACGCAAAGCCAGAAGTGAAGGTACTTGAACCTCTGTATGTCTATAAAGAGGATAATACTTACACTGATGAGATACAAAAAATATATTCTAATGAGAGTTTGGAGGTATAATATGCAAGGAAAATTATATATATGTCCGACTCCAATAGGAAATTTAGAAGATATTACTTACAGAACTTTACGGGTTTTAAATGAAGTAGATTTAATTGCAGCAGAGGATACTAGACATTCAATCAAGCTTTTAAATCATTTTGATATAAATAAGCCGCTTACAAGCTACCATGAACACAATCAAAAGACTAAGGGTAGCTTTTTGATTGAAAAATTAAAAGAAGGAAAAAATATAGCATTAATTAGTGATGCAGGTATGCCAGGAATATCAGATCCAGGAGAGGTGATAGTATCAGAGTGTTTGGAAAATAACATAGAGGTTGAGGTGCTTCCAGGTGCGTCTGCGTTTGTAATTGCTCTTGTGGGATCAGGAATATCAACTAGAAAATTTTCTTTTGAAGGATTCTTAGATAGAGATAAAAAGAAAAAGAAAGACAGACTTGAAAAAATTAAGTACGATGAGCGTACCTTAATAATTTATGAATCACCACATAGATTAAAAGAAACTTTAAATTTAATATACAAAATACTTGGAAACAGAAAAATTTCTATATGTAGAGAACTTACAAAAAAATATGAAGAATATTTGAGAGATACAGTTGAAAATATGATTGAATATTATTCAACCACTGATCCTAGGGGTGAGTATATTTTGATACTGGAAGGTTGTAGTGAAGAAAACATAAAAGAAGATGAGTATGAATCTTTAAATGAACGAGATTATGTCATTAAACTCATTGAAAACGGTGAAAATAAAAAAGAAGCCATAAAAATAGTAGCTAAAAATAGGGGATTAAAAAGAGATGTGGTCTACAAGCAGGTTTTAGATATATAGAAAAAGAATTCAATATTTTTTAGTGATACTTAATCAACGTTATTTAACAAAAAACCGAAATACTGGTATATAGCACGGAGTGCTAAATACCAGTATTTTTGTGGATATATACAAATCCCTCTTTCGAGTCAGACTTGTTTAATAAAATACTATTTACTCTTTATTACCATAATAGATTTCAAATGCTTTTGGTACAAAAAATAATGCAAATAATAAAAATACTATTCTTAATTGACCCCTGTAAAAACTTCCGTCACCCAACGAAATAATAAACGTTGGATATATAAAAAGAAATAAAGATATAGAAATAGTAATAATATATCCTATTAACGTTCTAACATCACCTGATTTTTTCATTTTATTATTGATTTATTAATGATTACTTAAATATTCAACTACCTCATTAATAAATATCCTCCTCTTTTAAATTTTTTAAATATCATTATATGTCCTCTTTTTTTAAGTTGATTAAATTATATCATAGTTGTGCAGAATAAAAAAGTAACAAACAATTACAAAATTCATAAAATTCACAAAACTCATAATGCTGATGATGTAGATGTAACTCAGGAAGATATGCTCACCGCCTGAAAATACAAAATGCACCCGCCACCTACACCTTGTTTAGAGGTGGTGGACATCTTCGCCGAGTGATATTGTATATTTTTAAAAGTTGTTGATGAAATTTCTCCAGTTAATCAGATAAGGTTATATATTTAGAAAAGAATCGATATGTAAAATAATATTTATAAAAAATTACTCAAGATTAACGCAGCGGAATTTGACACGTTTTTGTGTCGGGTTCGCTGTTTTTTGTGTTATTAAATAAAATAAACAGAAAATACTAAATTATAATTAAAAAATATAGTACTATAATGTGATAAATTTGGATTATTAAAAACTGAACTGGAATACATTTTCATGGAATTAATTCTGTTTTTTATAAAGAATATATATAATAATATAAAAAATTGCAAATAAAATAGCATTTTTACTATAATTATGATAAAATATAGATAGCAATTTAAACTTAATATTGTAAAGTATATAAATGCCATTTTGGTTAAAGAATTGGAGAGAAAAAATGACAGTTAATCTGACTATGTTGACTGACTTGTACCAGTTGACAATGATAAATGGGTATTACAAAAAAGGAATGCATGAAGACATAGCTGTATTTGATGTTTTTTTCAGAAAAAACGTTTGCGAGGGTGGTTATACGATTGCTTGTGGAGTTGATGAGATAGTACAGTATATAAAACACCTAAAGTTCAAGGAGTCTGACTTAAAATATTTAAAAAGTTTAAATTTATTTGATGATGAATTTATTGAATTCTTGAGAGGGTTTGAATTTACGGGTGATATTTATGCAGTAGAGGATGGAACTGTAATGTTTCCTGGTGAACCGATAATGATAGTGAAAGCACCGTTATATCAGGCTCAATTGGTTGAAACAGCGACGCTTTCAATCGTTAATTTTATGACTCTTATAGCGACTAAGGCTTCTAGGGTGTGTAATGCTGCAAAAGGGGATCCTGTATTGGAGTTTGGTTTAAGAAGGGCTCAAGGACCCGAGGCGGGACTATATGGGGCTAAGGCGGCGATTATCGGAGGATGTGCAGGTACTTCAAATGTTCTAACTGGAAAGATGTTTAATGTGCCTATTTCAGGTACACATGCACACAGCTGGGTTCAAAAGTTTGATACGGAGTTAGATGCTTTTAGAGCATATGCAGATATGTATCCAGAGAGTTGCCTTTTATTAATAGATACATATAATGTTTTAGAAAGTGGAATTAAAAATGCCATTACTGTGTTCAATGAATTAAGGGAAAAGGGTTATAAACCTATTGGGGTAAGACTTGATTCGGGGGATTTGGCATATCTATCAAAAGAAGTTAGAAAAAGACTCGATGAAGCTGGATTTAAAGATGCGAAGATAACGGCCTCAAACGACCTTGATGAATATACAATTACATCGCTAAAACAAGAAGGTGCAGAGATAGACTCATGGGGTGTAGGGACAAAGTTGATAACATCATATGACTATCCATCTTTGGGAGGAGTATACAAACTCGCTGCAGCAACTGATGGTTCTGGAGAGTTAATACCTAAAATAAAAATATCTGAAAATCCTGAAAAAATAAATAATCCAGGCTTTAAAAAGGTTATTAGAATATATAACACAAATGGTAAGGCAGAGGCTGACGTAATAATGTTAAATGACGAGATAATTGATAATACAAAGCCTCTTGAGTTATTCGATCCAGTATATACATGGAAGAGGAAAGTTTACAAGGATTATGAAATAAGGGAGTTATTGACACCATTGTTTATAGATGGTAAATATGTGAGAAAAACAAGAAGTGTTGAAGAAGTAAAGAAATACGCTCAAACGGAGTTAAATAGCATTTGGGACCAGTATAAGAGAATAAAAAATCCGCATTTATACAAGGTTGATTTATCTGAAAAGCTATGGACTCTGAAAAATGATATGGTTGCCTTAAAAAGGAATATTTAATATATATTATGTAAAGTGGGTGGATAAAATGACAAAAAAATCTTATGAGGAAAGAATGGATTCTACAGATGCAAAAATTATTGAAATACTTCAAGAAAATGGTAGAATCTCAATGAAAGATCTTGGTATAGCTGTTGGGCTTACTTCTCCAGCTGTATCAGAAAGAGTAAAAAGATTAGAAGAAGCGGGGATAATTTCTGGTTATAAAGCGATTATTAACCCTGATTCAATGGGAAGAGTAATAAAAGCGTTTATTAATGTTTCTCTACCAGGAACAGCTTATGAAGCATTCTTAGAAGCGGTAAGAAACGATCGCAGAATAGTAGAATGTCACCATATAACTGGAGATGACAGTTCATTAATCAAGGTAATAGTAGAAAATATGGACGAACTAGAAAATGTGATAGACGGATTAAAGGACTATGGAAGAACTAAAACTTCTGTGATACTTTCAACTCCTATTCAGGCAAAATCTATATTATAACCAAAAATATAGTCTTGTTATAACTCGGCAAAGTTCAGCCTCGTTGAAACGCTAATGCAGATTTTTAGCAGAAGCTAAAAATCAAAAAGGTCTGTCTTGTTATTGTGATTGACATTTCTGACGATTTATTATAAACTTGTTTTAGATTAAGATGCATAACTTAAAACAAAAGACTAAGCTAAGAAAAGAAGAGTAAATACGTCGGAAGGTCACAGAGAGTCGGGATGAGCTGAAAACCGATACCAAAAGTGTATTGAACATGGACTTGGAGCTTTATGCCTGACTAGTAAGGGCATACGTGACATACGCGTTAAGTTGAAGAGGTTGTTATTAGTAAAAGAAAAATAAGTATCACTTTTCTTTATAGCAATAAATTAGGGTGGTACCGTGATTGAAACTCACCCCTATGATTTCATAGGGGTGAGTTTTTTTATTAAATTATATTTTTAGGAGGAATTATTTATGACAAAGAAAGGTACTTTTTATGTTACAACACCGATATACTATCCAAGTGGAAAGCTTCATATTGGTCATGCCTATACTACAATAGCGGCAGATGCTATATCAAGGTTTAAAAGATTTTGCGGATACGATGTTTGGTTTTTGACTGGAACAGACGAACACGGTGAAAAAATACAGAAAAAAGCTCATGAAGCGGGCGTTTCAGAAATTGAATTTCTTGATGCTCAGATTGAAGATATCAAAAAACTTTGGAAAAAATTAGAAATATCTAATGATGATTTTATTAGGACTACTGAAAAAAGACATGAAGATGCTATCCAAAAAATCTTTACAAAGCTATATGAAAAAGGCGATATATATAAGGGTTCATATGAAGGTAATTACTGCGTACCATGTGAAAGTTTTTGGACAGAGTCTCAAATGTTAGACGGCTGTAAATGCCCAGACTGTGGAAGAGAGACAAAAAAAGTAAAGGAAGAATCATATTTCTTTAAACTTTCAAAATATCAAGATAGAATAAGAGATCTATTTGAAAGTGGAAACTTTATTGCTCCAGAAAGTAGAAAAAATGAGATGATAAAGAATTTCCTTGATCCAGGATTAGAAGACCTATCTGTTACTAGAACTTCTTTTGATTGGGGTGTAAAAGTGCCGTTTGACGAAAAACACGTTATATATGTTTGGGTTGACGCACTTTGTAACTATATCACAGCTCTTGGATATATGAGTGAAGATGAAAGTAATTATAAGAGATTTTGGCCAGCAAATGTACAGCTAGTGGCAAAAGAAATAGTGAGATTCCATACTATTATTTGGCCAGCGCTTTTGATGGCACTAGATATTCCAGTACCGAAACAGGTATTTGGACATGGTTGGATACTTTTTGCTGATGACAAGATGAGTAAATCAAAAGGAAACATAGTGTATCCAGGTCAGATGGTTGATAGATACGGTGTAGACGCATTAAAATACTTCCTACTAAGAGAATTTTCTTTTGGACAAGACGGAAGCTACACTCATAGAAATTTTGTGAACAGAATAAATTCTGATCTTGCGAATGATTTAGGAAATCTTGTAAGTAGAACAGTTTCAATGGTGGAAAAATACAATGATGGAGTATTAGTAAAAAATGATTCATCAACAGAGTTTGATGAAAGTTTGGTAGATACTTACTACGAAGTTAGAAAAGACTTTGAAAATCAGATGAATGATTTGATGTTCCATGAGGCACTAGAAAGTGTATGGAAATTTGTTAGAAGAACAAATAAATATATCGATGAAACTATGCCTTGGGCACTAGCAAAAGATGAAAATGAAAAAGATAAGTTAAATCATGTACTATATAATCTTTGCGAATCGATTAGACTGATTTCAACATTGATAAGTTCGCTGCTTCCAGCAACAGCAAAAGAAATATTCAATCAACTTGGAATATCAGAAAATGAAGTCTTGTACTCATGGGAAAGCACTGATAATTTTGGTCTGATACCTTCAGACACAAAAGTTCATAGAGGAGAAGTGTTGTTCCCTAGACTAGATGTAGAAGAGGAAATAAAGACTTTGGAAGAACTTTTTGCAGAAAAGATTGTAGATCAAGAAAGTCCAGAAAATAAAGAACCTAAAATAACTCATAAAGAAGAAATTACAATTGATGATTTTGACAAAGTTGAACTTAGAGTAGGAAAAGTAATTAGTTGTGAAAAGCACCCAAAAGCTGATAAACTTTTAGTTTCACAGATCAAAGTAGGCTCTGAAACTAGACAGATAGTATCAGGCATTGCCAATTGGTACAAGCCAGAAGATATGGTAGGAAAAGAAGTAATAGTAGTTTGCAACTTAAAACCTGTAAAGCTTAGAGGCGTAGAATCTCAGGGAATGATACTAGCA
>JBDHVM010000044.1:0-8667 GCA_039809725.1 Peptostreptococcus sp. | reverse complement strand
CTTACAACGAAACCTGCCACCACACATGATACCTAAAAATATTGTAAGACTTTGTGTTTTACCTGTAACGCCAATAGGTAAAGTAGATAAAAAGGCACTACCAGAGTTTATATAGGCTAAAAGGCACAACATGATTCTAATATTTACAAAACATTAAGAATGTAAAACCGCAAAAATAAGAAGGAAATAAAAATAAGAAGAATATAAAGTAAGAAAACCCAAATTAAGTAAAAATATGAAAATTAAAAGAAGAGCTAAAAATTATTGTGGGAATTGAGAATAACTAGATCGAATGTCAAATTATTCAAGACTCGTACAAATAACATTTAGCTCTTTTTGATTACATTAAATATCAACTATATACTAGATTCAATTAATTTATCCAAAAGTGTTTGGTAATCAAATCCTTTTGCAGCAGCACTCTTTGGTATTAAACTGGTTTCAGTCATACCTGGTAGAGTATTTAACTCAAGTAGATAAACTTCATTCTTTTCAGTAATAATATAATCTACCCTAACATAACCCTTACAATTGAAAATGTCCCAACACGTAGCTGAGGCAGATTTTAGAGTAATATCTAAATCTTCTGGTAGCTCTACAGGAACTTCTTCAGCACCTTTAGTTGTAGAATATTTTGCCTCATAATCAAAAAACTCATTATCTGAGGTGATTTTTAGTGTAGGAAAGACCTTTCCATCAAGTATGAACGAGGTATGTTCAATACCCTTAACATATTTTTCAATCATTATTCTATCATCGTACTTTAAACCTTCACGAACAGCTTTTTCGACGTCTTTTTTATCTTTGACAAAAAATGTAGCTACACTAGAACCACCTGAGTTAGGTTTGATGAATACAGGGTAGCCCATCTCATCAATTTTATTATAATCTATATCTTCTATAGATCTAACTATTAGCCAATCTGCAGTTAAAATTCCATTTTGTCGAGCAATTATCTTTGTAAAATTCTTATCCATTAGAATACCGCTTGTCAAAGGGTTGCATCCACAGTATTTGATATCCATAGCCTCTAAAATTGACTGAATACAACCATCCTCCCCAAACTCTCCATGTAGTCCAATAAGTGCAATATCAACATCCTTATCTATGTTAAATACATCTGTTTTTTCATCAATCTTAAAGTCGACAACTTCATATTTATCTCGATTTAAATTTTTTACCATGGCACTTCCTGACTTTAGGGAAACTTCTCTTTCAGAAGATATGCCACCATAAATTACGGCAACTTTCATATGTGAACCTCCTATTAAAATAAATTTATTGTCCTGTATTGCTCTAGTTATTATTATAGCGCCTATTATTTATAGGTGCAAGTATAAGGAGGAAAATAAAAAAAATTTATGTTTTAACTTTATTAAATTAGTTTAGCAGGTATAAAAAATGGATAAACAACTGTGATTTCAAGTGATTTATAAAAAAAGTTACAAAAATTAAACCAAACTGTAACTATAATAATATTTAAAAACTTGTTAAAACTAGCTATATTTGATATTATTATAGTATTGAGATTTATACAATTTCTGGCTTTTGGAGGTGATTGAGTGAATATTGAATTGATTTCAGTGGGGACTGAGCTTCTTCTTGGTGATATTGTAAATACGAATGCACAGTATCTATCAAAAGAATTAGCCTCATTAGGCATAAATGTATATTGCCAACTAACTTCTGGTGATAATATAGAGAGATTAAAGGCTTGTTTTGAATTCTCTTTTAAAAGGGCGGATATCATTATTACAACGGGTGGACTTGGACCAACTGGAGATGATATAACAAAAGAAGCTGCAGCAGAATTTTTTGGTCAAGAGCTTATCTTAGATGAAGACTCATGGAAGATAATTGAAGATAGATGTTCAAAATTTAGTGGTTCGACTTTAAATATTCCCAAGAATAATATTAAGCAGGCGATGTTTCCAAAGGAGGCGATTATTATTCCAAATGACAATGGAACCGCTCCAGGAGCAGTTTTAGAAAAAGATGGAAAAAAAATTGTCGTAATGCCTGGACCGCCGAGTGAAATGAAAGCCATGTTTAGTAAGTATGTACTGCCAATGCTTCTGAAGGATAACAAATATAAATTCAAATCGAAATATATCAGATTTTATGGCATCGGTGAGTCAGAGTTGGAGATTAGGTTGTTAGAACTTTTAAATGAACAGACAAACCCTACTGTTGCTCTATATGCAAAAGAAGGAGAAGTTCTAATAAGAGTGACTGCAAAGTCGGAAAGCATTGCCGAATGTGAAAAACTTTTAAAAGAAAAAATTGATCAAATCAAGTATATATGTGGAGATTACATCTACCTAATAGGAGGTGATGAAATCTCAGATAGCCAAACGGAGTTAGACACTGTAGTGGCAAAACTATTAATCGAAAATAATATTTCCATATCCGTAGCTGAGTCTTGTACAGGAGGTCTGATATCCTCTCATCTTATTAACTATCCTGGTATATCTGATGTGTTTTTAGAAGGGTGTGTAACATATTCTAACGAAGCTAAAATGAAGAGGTTAGGTGTCAAAAAAAGTACATTAGATACATATGGTGCAGTGAGTAGTCAGACAGCAGAGGAAATGGCGATTGGAGTGGCAAAAGCTTTAAATTCGGATATTGGAATATCAACAACTGGAATAGCTGGTCCTGATGGTGGTAGTAAAGATAAACCTGTTGGGCTTGTATATATAGGCATATATTATAAAGACAAGGTATATTCTATCAAAAAAGTTTTTGTGGGAGACCGCAGAAAGATAAGAATTCGCTCTACAAGAGAAGCGTTAAATCAAATTAGAATACTTATATCTAGTGGTATATAGTATAAGTTTTACGGAGGAAATTATGATAAAGCATATATTTTGTGACCTCGATGGCACTCTTTTTAGTGATCATATATCAAAAAAAGACATTGAAGCAATTGAGATAGCACAAAAAAATGGAATTAAATTTAGTATAGCAACAGGTAGAGTATATTCCCATTCAATTAACATAGTTGAGTGTGCAAAAGTAGATGGATACCTTATTTGTGAAAATGGGGCAAGAATATATAATAGTAATGATGATTGCATATATAAGGGTACGTTATCTGATTATCAAATAAAAAATATAATAGATACATACAATAATCTTGGGTATATTAATAAAAATGAAGATATTATATATTTCAAATATGATGGTAACATTATTTTACCAATAGATGGTAAAGGTGCAGAATATTTTATTAAAGGATATCTTGTCGACAGCAATATTATGTTTTTGGACACATATGACAATCAGGTAGGAAACATTGGAGTTCTTTCTAATGATAAAGAAAAACTAAAAATGTTGGTAGATGATTTTAAGGAAGTCTGTGTAAATGAATTTGATGTTTATATTTCAAGTCCTTCTACTATGAATATTGTTCCAAAAGGAATTTCAAAATTTGAAGCCATCAAAATGGTTTGTAAAGACGAAAATATTTCTATAGATGAAATCGTGACTATAGGTGATTCACCAAATGACATTAGTATGTTAAAAAATGTAAAAATGAGTTTTGCGATGTCGAATGCAGATGAGTCAGTAAAAAGTATTGCTGGATTTGAAACTCCTTCAGTTGCAGATGCTGTAAATATGGTTATAGATCTAAATAATGAAATGAAATAACATTTAAAAAAGATTGGTGGTTGATACTATGTTTTTAAATTTTAATATTAAAGAGATATACAATAGCAAAAATGGAAGGTCATTTATTATTCTAGGGGTCATACTTTTAGCAATTGGTGTGTCCTGTTTATCTAAAAAGTCAGTAGGAATAAATGTATTTTCATGGGGAATTAGCCTTGCATTTTTATACGGAGCTTGGGTAAATTACAAAGTATATAGAGGGTTGAATAGATTCAGTAATAAAACGGAAAAAAATCGTTCAATATTCTATATAGTTGCTTTTATTGCGATCGCATTATTATTACTTCTATTCCCTGAAGTGGTAAATGTTTTTCTTTCCGTTTTGATTGGAGTATTTTTACTATATAAGCAACTAATTAGATTTTTAAAATTCAGGAGATACGAAGGATATTTGTTTGGAGTATGGGATATAATAAAGATATTGCTAGGAATAATGTTGATAGTTTCACCGTTGTTTTTAGCTAGGTCATTAGTTAGCATACTTTCGATTATCACAATTATTTTTGGAATATATTTCCTATCGCTTGGAATTAAACTTCTAAATAACAGAGGTTTTTAGAAATAGAGGAATAAATGAATGAATGATTTTAAATATAAGATTGAGAATAAAAGATATCACACATGGAATTACCACCTTAGAGAAAATTTTGGAACTAAGGTGTTCAAAGTATCGATAAATGCAGGTTTTACATGTCCCAACCTCGATGGCAAAATAAGCCATGGAGGTTGCACTTATTGTAGCAAAGATGGCTCTGGTGATTTTGCTGGAAATCCAAATAGCACTCTAGTTTCACAATTTAATGATATAAAGGTCATTATGGAAAAAAAATGGCCGAAAGCAAAGTATATTGGGTATTTTCAGGCATTTACAAATACATATGCACCAGTAGATATTTTAAAAGAAAAATATGAAACTATATTAGAACAAGATGATGTCATTGGACTTTCGATTTCTACACGTCCTGACTGTATTCCAGATGAAACTTTGAATTACTTGTCAGATTTAAACGAAAGAACAAATCTATGGGTCGAACTTGGTTTACAAACAGTGCATGAAAGGACGTCAAAACTGATAAATAGAGGGCATGATTACGCAACTTTTGAAAATTGCGTTAGAAGATTAAGAGAAAGAAATATACCTGTAGTTGCACACATTATAAATGGACTTCCAGGTGAGACAAAGGAAATGATGATGCAAACAGTCAACAGAGTTTCACACTTGGACATACAAGGAATTAAAATACATCTTTTACATGTAATCAAGGGCACTCCAATGGAGGATATGTTAAGACAAAATAAACTTGAACTGTTAAAAAAGGATGAGTATATAAATTTAATATGCGACCAGCTTGAGATATTGCCGCAAGAAATTGTTATTCACAGACTGACAGGTGATGGAAAAAAAGAAGATTTAGTCGGCCCTATGTGGAGTCTGAAAAAGTGGGAAGTTTTAAACGCAATTGATGATGAGTTAAAGCGAAGAGATAGCTGGCAAGGTAAATATTATGAAAAGAAGTTTTAGATTAGGAACGAAGTATATAGGAGGTTCATTAAATATAGTTTGAGTGAGAACTGATATTGATTGCAAGTATGATATTAATTAAATTATTAAAACCATTGAATTTTCTTTAAAAATGTATTAAAATTTAAGTAAGACGTAGGTGCGTTTTTTATTTTCAAAAGGTAAGGTGATAAAAAATATGATGATGAAGACTCATATCATTATTTCAAAATCTTTGCTAGAATGTACAGATAGTAATAAACAATTTTTTTTAGATGAAAAAAATTTTATATACGGTAATATTAAACCGGATATAGTCTCAAAATATAAATTAAAGAAACACTATATGTTTGAATCTTATGGTATGATAAGAGAAAAAATAGAATACCTGAGAAGTCTAAATTTGGATCAACTTGAAAAGATATTTACTAAAAAAAGTTTTTCGCAAGAGGTAGGTGTTATTTGTCATTTTTTAACTGATTTTTTCTGTGTAGCACACAGTGAAAGATGGGAGTTTAAACATAGTATGAAAATTCATATTAAGTATGAAAATAACCTGACAAAAGTTGCGAAGGATTATATCATTAAAAATGAGAGAATTCAGTACCTAGAGGATGTAGATACATTCTTTGAGAGTTTGTACGCTGAATATAAGTCAAATGGTAATTTTGAAGAGAATGACCTAAAGTATTCGACATATATGTGCAATACGATTACTAACTATATTCTAGATAGTATTTTGAATAATACAATAAAGTCTCATACAGTAGCCTAGGAAGTTATATAAAAGTTAGATGTCAATTGAGCTTTAAATCAAAAGTTAAAACTAAATAGTGATTTTATTGAACACCCAGTTGTATTTTACAACTGAGTGTTCTTTTTATTTGTTAAAGGAAAAAGTAAGTATGATATAATATAATTAAATAGACTCAAAAATAATTTATAATTGAGGTGATAGATAATGATGCAATATATTGAACACATACTATATTTCGCCAGAGATTTTTGGATATTATCAATTGTACTTGGCTTTCTTGCTGCGTATATAGAAAGCTTTATACCTGCATTACCACTTATGGCAATAGCAGCTGTAAATGCAGCAATAAACGGTTTTGTAGTAGGTTTTATAGTTTCTTGGTTAGGATCATGTGCAGGAACGATATCGGTCTTTATTATAGCAAAAAAACTGATGGGAACTAAATTTTTTGAAAAACATAGAAGTGATAAATTAACGGAAATGGTCGAGAAAGTTAAAAAGATGGAATTTAAGGCAATTTTCATTTTTTATACAATACCAGTAATACCTAGTTCTTTAATTACTCTAGCTTCAAGCTACTGTAAGATTGACTATAAAGAATTTATACCACCAATGATGTCTGGAAAATTTTTAATGATGTTCCTTGTCAGTTATATTGGTAGTGATGTTATAGGATTTTTTAAAAGTCCAATAAAAATAGCAGTTGTACTGATAACTTCTGTAGTAGCATATTTCTTAGCGACTAAAGTAAAAAAAGATTTAGAACTTAGAGAAGACGATGCAATAATAGAATATAGCAGATTTAAAAACAAAAGGATTATACAGAGAGAAACGAATAGACACATTGCAGAGATTGATAATAAAAAGCAACTTAGTAAAAACTACTATTTTGCAAATATAGTAGTTCAGATAAAATACCTAATAAACAAAATGGTAAATAAATTTAGACAGAAATAGATAATTTATTTTATTATTAACTTAAAATAAAAATGAAAATACAAGAAAAGTGATAACACAAAGAAAAATGATAATAGAAAGAAAAATTAAGATTAGGAGATTATAGATGGATAAACAGAAATATTATGTTGTAAAAGAAGGACATACAAAAGGTGTTTTTTTAAGCTGGGATGTATGCAAGAAAATGGTAGAAGGCTATAAAGGAGCAGTATACAAAAGTTTTAAAGATCCATACGAGGCGATGGATTTTTTATTAGAAAAGACTGATGATATATCAATGGAAAATGACACTATTGAAGCTTATGTTGATGGAAGTTTTGATTCAACCAATAAAGCATATGGATCGGGAGTCGTATTGATAAAAAATGGGGAAATTATTGAAGAAATATCAAGAAAAGGTACTAATGAGGATAACTTGCCAATGCGAAATGTTGCAGGCGAAATAGAGGCGGCAATGATTTCTATGAAATACTGTTATGACAATGGTTATGACAATTTGGTAATATATTTTGATTATAATGGCATTGAGAAATGGTGCACAGGCGAATGGAAGGCGAATAAAAAAGGTACACAAGAATATAAAGAATTTTGTGAAAAAGTAAAAAAAAGTGTCAAAATAAAATTTATTAAGGTAAAATCTCACAGTGGCGATAAATACAACGATCTAGCGGATTTACTAGCAAAAAAATCGATCTCTATTTTATAATATTTTCGAAAATAACTAAATAATCTTTACAAAATTTTAAAATATAATTGCTAAAAGTGTCATAATTTGTTATTATAATAGTAGGGTGAATATAATTTTTGAAAATTTAGTTGTTATGATTATGATACTAGTGAAGGGGTGGTGAAAATATTGAGAGATTTGGGCATAAAAATTAGTAGCTTTTTTAGTCGTGTAGCAAGAATTTTCGTATTTTCAACATTGGTTTCAGTTGCTGTATCTATGATATTGTTAATAGCAAATCTTTTTGCAGGTGTCAGAGTGTCAATAGGTTTTTATCTAATGATCTTAGTAGTTTTTGACGTACTTTTGACAGTGCTAATGTCAGCATATAAGGGTAGCAAATTGTTTGTACCGATTAATAAGCCATTAATTATGAAGCTCGAACAAGAACGTATTGAAAGGGCAAGACGTAATAATAGAAGAAACAACAAAAGAAACAATAAAAGAGCATCTTAAAACACAGTTTGAACGCAGCTTCATAACTGTGTTTTTTTGTTATTTATATATGTATTTATATGCATTTTCTATTATAAATAAATATACGTGAAACTATAACGAAACATTATACATTATTACTTTCCCAATTATTCGAAGATCAGAGCAGTTAGAGTAGTCAAAGACAATATCTTCAAAACAGTCATCGTAGCTGTCGGGTTTAAATATATATTTTTTATTTTGTTTGTCATTGACAAACCTCTTCATACTATAATTGAAGTTGTCACTAAAAATAACAATATCATCATTATTAAGCGAATAGACTGAAATATCCGTATTTACAACGACAAAAGCTCCGTCGGGTATAACTCTATTCATACTATCTCCATTTACTCTTAACACAATAATATCCTTTTTACCAGCATATTTTCCGAGAAACAAATCAGGAAGTTCAACTTTTTCAAACTCACTTGTTCCACTAATTGTATCTGGTATTCCTGCAGAAACAGATCGATCAATATAAAAATAACTATGAGATAGGGTGTCATCGTTATAAACATCATGATTAAGTTCCATGATATCACTAGTGCACATAAGCCAATCAGGGTTAATTTA
>JBDHVM010000043.1:0-8667 GCA_039809725.1 Peptostreptococcus sp. | reverse complement strand
TTAACATCTTTTATATAAATTTTTTTAATTTTTACAAAAAAATATAACGTTGAAATCTATACATTTTACAAAGTAATCAATTTCAACGTTATATAATTATTTAATAGAATTTTATTTACACTTTCATTCACAAGGAACTTAAAATAAAAACTGAGTAGTGGATTAAAAACTACTTTTATCGATACTATTCAAATATTTTAGCTTTTTATTTCTAGCTTAATACTTTTGCTTTGTACTTTTGCTTTGTTCTTATCATAGCAAATAGTATCATTTTTTGCTTTAAATATAGTTGTGTTTTTTTAGTGCTTCCATTGCAATCTCAAGTTTAGACTCTGAAATCATAACTATTGGTCCTGTACAACCCATTCCACTCTCTGCATAGATTCCTTCTTTCCAAAGTGCTTTTACCGCATCTTCAAGATCAAGAATATCTACTCCTGCAATGCCTTCAGTTACTACTTCTTTTTCAGGTGCTTTTACTTCTTCAACTGCCTCTTTTGGTGCTTTTTTTGATTTTAGTTCAGCAAATTCTTTATCAAGTCCTGAGCTAAATGCTTTTTTAAACTCATCTTTTGCAACTTGGTCAACTTCACCCTTAACAATATCATATGCATATTTAAGTGCATTTGCTACTACAGGTGTACCACTTGCTCTAGAAAGTATTAGGACTCTTCTGTCATAATTTTCTCCTACTCCAGGTCCATATCCATATCCCTGAGCTTCAAAATCTCCACCAGTTGTAAAAGAAGAAAATACTTTCATAAGTAGGTTTCCAGTAAGAGTGTCAGTTACCATTACATCTGGTACTCCTCTAAGAAGGTCATTCCCTCTCATAACAGCTCCACCATCTGCTCTTACTGACTCTGCAAACTCAAATCCATATCCTTTTTCTTTTATATTATTCAATACTTTTTCAACTTGTCTTGCACCGTCTAAGTTTAGTATTCCTACAGTTGGAGCTTCAATGCCACAAGCTTTTGCAGTTGCTATACCAGATATTGCGTTTCTTACCATTGCCTCAACTCTATCAGTAGCCGATGTTCCTGTAGTTGTTGCAATAAACATCTCACGCCCTACACCTGGAGTTATTACTCTACCAACAGTCGATACTCCAACTGGGAAATTGTAATGCATTGTTACGCAGGCATCTATTTCTTTCGAATCTAGAAGTTCCTCCATTTTTTTATACATTTCATCTTCTGTTTCAGTTTCATAAGATGTAAAACCTTCAGCGCCTTTTCCAATCAACACTATCTCAAATAAACCTTTGTCAGCAAGTATAGCCCCGTTTATTAGATTTTCACAACCATGTTCACTTCCAAGAGTAGTTAAACCGACTTTGATTTTTTTTCCAAAATTTCCACTTTCTATTGCATCTGCAACTTCAAGTAATATATCAGATATCAATTTATTAGACATATTAACCCCTCCTATTCTTCTATCATATCAAGGGCAATATTTCTCATAGACTCTGCAATTATCTTCTTTATTTCGTCCTTTGATATTGAAGAAGCTCCTTCATCAGCACCAGTGTTTCTTTCTGCGATTAGAGAAACACCATCAAATAGGTTTGTCATTCTTCCTAGGAATAAACTTCCCTTACCAACTATCATAGCTCTATTTTTATCACCTGTAGTTAAATCATCTATCAAAAATCCTACGTAAGGAACTCCAGATGGAATATGCCCTTGAGTTGGTGCCCATCCTGGTATACCGTGCTTAGCAATAAAATCTTTCAGTTCTTTCTTTTCGATCTCTCCTCTTGTAGCAGCAAGTGCACCTATCATCTTGTAATTTGATTCTGGTACATTTCCAGCTCCAGCAGGCTTTGTAATATCTGGGTTTTGCATTTCTACTGAGAATACATCGACATCAGGTATTTTAAGTCCAGCTTTATCAAGTCCCTGAGTAATAAGTGCAGTCATTACTGCTTGTGGTGCAGACCCAGTTCCTACTGTATGCTTACCAACTAAGTCAGTTCTGATGATTGGATTTACTCCATCATTTTCAGATATTATCACTGCAAATCCACCTACTACATCTTCTAATACTGGCAATCCCTTTTTAACGTGGTCTTTTGCGTTCATACCAAGCTTTGCAGATGCTCCACCAGCAACAACCATAACATTTTTATATACTCCTGCCTTTACTAATGCTGCAGCATTGATAAGTGCGTGAGATGGTGCTGCACAGAAACCTCTTGTATCTGATCCAGTAGCATGAGTAAGTCCAGCCATTTCAGCAATAGACTTGGCAAAGTTTCCTCCACCTCTCTGGTTCATATCTCCACAAGCTTCTTCAGAACACTCAATTACATAATCAATTTCATCAGTGTTGATTCCTGTACTCTTTATTGCCTCTAAAGCAGATACTACACCTGAAGCCTTTACAACAAGGTTTTCAAACATTGTATGTGCATTTAAGTTTACATCAACATCATGCGCTCTTTTTACATAACCAACTAAATTTCCTTCATGATACAATCCCTGTGCTGTATGACTATCTAACAAATGTCCAGCATCAGAAATATCACTTCCCTTTAATAAATGGAAAAATGGCTGTAATTCTGGGTAATGTTCTTCAATAGCAGGTCTTACTTTTCCAACAAAATCTTCAGATAACTTTACTAACTCAAAAGCATCAGATATTTGCATCAAAGCTAAAAATTCATCTTGAGGTATTATTTGACCAAACTTACCTTTTCTTTCACCCTTATGTTCAATTTCACACCAAGGAAGTTTTTTATCTTCTAGATACTCAGGTCTTAAGTTTCCTATGTATACCTGATTTGGTAAATAATTTACTACTTCTTCATAACTTCTAATTTTACTTCCAACTTCTTTTAAAAATTCTGAATCTGGATTGATTTCCTGTTCTACAGTACAAGTAGTACCGTTTTTTACAATCATGTCAGGAGTGTGAACTAACACATATCCTGCTCCTTTGAATACTGGGAAAGACATTTTTTTTACCTCCATTTTTCTTTTTATATACAATATTGGTACACCCAGCGATTTCGTGAGTGTACCAATAAATTAATAATTATTATATTTATTAGTCTTCAAATACCGTTTGGTCATCAACTTCTATAGTTAGAGCCTTTAATGCCTTTTCAACTAATTTTCTTCTTAGTGCTTTTTCTTCATCATGATCTAATGCTGGGTTTCCAAGTGGATGTGGTATTGCAATAGTAGGAACTATTCTATTCGCTCCAACTGTCAATGAAATTGGCACTACTGTACACATATGAACTACTGGTAAACCAGCTCTTTCAATTTCTTTAACCATCGTTGCACCGCAACGAGTACAAGTACCTCACGTAGAAGTCATTATTACAGCATCTACACCATCTGCTATTAATTTTTGTGCATACTCAGCAGCAAATGCTTTCGATGATGCAACAGCAGTTCCATTACCAACTGTAGTATAGAACTTATTGTGTAATTTTCCTATTACGCCTTCTTTTTCTAAATCTCTCAATACATCAACTGGTAATACTCTATCAGAATCATCATTTGCATATGATGGATCATATCCACCATGTGCAGTTTCCCATTCAGCTTCAGTAAGGTCAGTTACACCTTCTATAGAATATTCACCGTACTTAGTTGCGTTAGAAGATTCTATTCTGTCTGGATTTCCCTTTGGAACTATACCACCAGAAGTACAAAGTGCAATTGTGCATTTTGAAAGGTCTTTTACAGCAGGATTTGGCTCAACTCTATCAAAGTTTGGCATTGGATATTCAGTAGTGAAATCCTCTCCCTTAATCTTTTTGATAAGCATATCAACTGCTCTTTTTGATCCTCTTTCTTCTGCAAAATAATTTACTCTTACACCCTTTTGGATATATCCATCTTCTTCAGGAGAACCAATTTCTTCACCCTTTGCCAATTTAGTAGCTAGAGAGGCAATCTTTGGAAGAGCCTTCCTCATACCTGCAGCTGAATTTGCTGTTTCAACGATATATAGTTCTTTTTTGAACATATCTGCTCCAGGATTTTCTATGTACATACCTGTTAGGCATGGTATTTGTAACTCATTTTTAACTGTGCTTGTAATAGTACCACAAGCTACACCGTATCTACCCGCATTGAACGCTGGTCCGGCAATAAATAACTCAGGATTTAGTCCTTTGATCATAGAAAGTAACTCTGTGCTTGCTTCTTCAATGTTTTCACCGAAGTAACCATCACCACAAACTACTGTTCCTACTATTTCAAATTCTTCACCTAGTTTTCCCTGCAATTGAACGCTTACTGGTGGAAGTTCATCTAAAATTCTTGGCTGAATATCAGCTTTTTCTTCCCCACCTATTCCTGCAAAGAACTGGTTAACATAATGGACTACTCTAATTTTTGACATTACTTTACCTCCCACGGAATCCTATAAATATTTGCAGAACTCATTTCTTATTTCTGACATTTCTTCAGCTATTTCATCACAGTCAAGAACCATTTCCATCATTCCTACCTGTTCTTCATATACTGCTTCATCAAATTGTTCTTTCATAACTTCTTCAACTACATGGTAAACACTTAGTCCTAATTCTACACCAGCTAGTGGTCCAGCGAATGTTGGATCTCCTGCTGTTACTGTCTCTGCTGCAAGACCTGCAGCTTCGGCTTCTGCGGCACCTAATAAAACCAAAACATTTTCTGCTCCGAACTTGTCGGCTGCATCTTTTACTCTGTTCTGATTTTCAAGGTCCATAGCCCCCGCAGCTGTTCAGACGAAGCATTCTGTAGAAGCAAATACTACTTCAGCGCCGTCAACTGTTTTTACGCACTCTTCGATAGCAGGTCCAGGTATTCCGTCTCTGTCACCGATTATTATTACTTTTTTATTATTTAAAGTTGTCATAACCTAATCTCCTTAATTTATTTTTTTATTATTATACTGTTTTGTACATTTTTTTAATGATATAATCATTTTTATTTGTTTTTTATTTTCACTAGATTTTTTTCAAAATTAGAATGTTTTTGCTGAAAGATAACCAAACCCTGTTTCATTTGTAGCACCAGTGATTGTCTGGATTTCAACTTCTAAAGTTCCATCCGCTCTTAGTGAATGTTCATTTCCACCTGCAATTATATTTACATAGTCAATATGTCCTATTACTCTATCCATTTTTGGAAGTATTACATATTCATTTGCATTTCCACCAGTTACAACTGCATCAGCTTTTTCATCTGCATCTGCTAGTGACTGAGATGCACCATCTCTACCAGCATATTCATCAGTTACTATTACAGTCTTTATTCCTTCAGTTTCAATTTTTTTGCAGTTCATTATCAAGTCAGTATCTGGATTTCCAAAACCTTCCTGAGAAACTATAGCTGCATCTAAACCTAAGAACTTGCAAAGCTTTGCAGTCCAGTTTGAAGATCTTTCTTTATCAGCTAGGTATACGTTTTCATTAGTTATTATTACACCCATAAAGTTGATTTCTTTTCCATGTTGAGCGTATAATTCTTCAATTACCCCATTGTTTAAATGTACATAAGTTGGGTTTTTATCACAAGCTGATACACAGTTACCTGAAACTATCGCTCCATCCATTATTTCAGTTGGATATAAAATTGTAGGTACTATCTGCTTTGCATCTACTCCATAAACATATGTATCATGTAGTAGTCCCTGAGTCTGTAGCATATATACATATCCAACCTTTGGAAGTTCTGGATATTCAGCTATCTGTTCAAGAAGAGGTTTAGTTTCATATGTAGATACTTCTTCCGCTTCAATATCTTTTGCTAATTCGCCAAGATATTTAGCAGCTTTAAAACCTAAGAATCTCACTGATTTTTCATGTTCGTGCTGTTTTACTCCATCCTTTGGCTCAGCTATTAACACTAGATTTACAGTTTTAGAAAATGGAGTATACTCAGCTCCTAAACCTGTCATATCAATGATACCTTCCTGGAATCCAACTATTTTACCTGTAGTAACAACAGCCATTCCTTTTAGTACATTAGTTCTTCCTTCACCAACAGTTTCAACTTTTGAAAGTATTCCTGGGAATATTCCACCCTTACCTTCAACCTTTACTCTTGGTTCAATTACATCTTTAACTGGTGTAATTCTTACACTTTCACCAGGTCTGGCAATGTCAAGATCAACAGAAGCAATGTGTTCATCATCCCAGATAGCACTTATCATTTCTTCTTTGTTTACAAATAAAACACCATTTTCTATCTTCGTTTGAGCATCAAACTTGATGTCCTTAATGAAGATTTTGCCTATTTCAAGACGCATAGGTTACCTCCTAAAAATATTTAATAATTAATATATTTGCAATAGATTTATATACATCACACCATTGCATAGGTTTGGCAATGACCAAAAATTAAATGGCCATTGCCGTATTAAACTATTATTAAATGAATAGATGCATTATCCATTTAATTCTAGTGGATAAACTTAATAGAATTTCTTAATCATACCCTCAATGTTTGCAATATTTGCATCATCCTTAGTTATTTCATCTACTTTTTCTCCGCCCTTGTACATAGTCATAGTTGGTAGTCCAAGAACTTTTTGCTTTATAGCAAGTCTTCTAGCTTTAGTAATGTCCATAGAACAGAACTTTATTTTATCTCCATACTGTTCAGCTAACTTGTGAACATCTGGCATTAATGCCTTACAAGGCTCGCATCCTTCACTCCAAAAGTCAACAAAAACGTACCCTTCACCTTCAAGAACTTCTGATTCAAAATTGTCTTTAGTTAGTTCAATCATCTTATTTCCTCCTAATAAATTATATTGTTATTATTTTTTATTGATTTGCAAACAACTTAAATTTTAATCACTTAATATTATTTGCTTAAATACTACTCAAACTTGCTTGCTATATATCTTTCAGCCATTACTGCAGCAACTGCACCATCACTAGTTGCTGTTACAACCTGTCTTACTTCTTTTTGTCTACAGTCTCCTGCAACAAATACTCCAGGTATTTTTGTAGTAGTGTCATCAGATGCTATAAAGTATCCAGTTTCATCAGTATCCAATACATCCTTGAATAACTGAGTCTCAGGAACATATCCGATAAATACGAAGCAACCAAAAGTACCATCTTCTTCATCTGCTTCAAATTCAGATATTTCTCCAGTTATTTTATTTTTAAATACTATAGATTCAAGTATTCCATCACCCTTCACTTCTTCTACTACTGTATCAAGTAAAAATTCGATCTTTGGATTTGCCTTAGCTCTATCAAGAGCAGTTGGAGCACATCTGAAACCTTGTCTTCTATGTACTATAGTTACTTTTCTTGCAAACTTTGTAAGGTACATAGCTTCTTCTATTGCACTGTCACCACCACCTATTACAAATACTTCAAAGTCTTCGAAAAAGTCAGCGTCACAAGTTGCACAGTAAGATACACCCTTACCGATTAATTCATTTTCACCAGGACAATCCATCTTTCTAGGATTTGCACCAGTTGCAATAACAACGGCTCTTGCCTTATAAACCTTCTCAGAAGTCTTTACTTCTTTAATGTCTCCATCAAAGTTAAAACTTTCTACATCACCTCTTTCAATCTCACAACCAAATGCCTTTGCCTGTTCAACCATTCTAGCAGTAAGAGATGGTCCTGTTGCATTCTCAACTGAACCTGGATAGTTATCAACTTGATGTGTTATAACGATTTGTCCACCGTTTTTTTGCTTTTCTAGAATAAGAGTTTTTAACTTACCTCTAGCTCCGTACAATCCTGCAGATAATCCTGCTGGCCCACCACCTATGATCAATAAATCATAAACATTTTCCATATTGAACCTCCATACACTCGTAATTATTTTTTATGTTAATTTGTTAACTTTGATGTATATCACAATGGACTTTTAAATCCAAAGATAATATCGTTTTTGGTTTTCTTTATTCACAAACTTATCTTTTATGAATAAAAACTTTCTTAGTCTAAGATTCTATTAATTGTTTTTTTCATAATATCATAATCAATTACACTAAAATCTTCTCTTACACTTTCTATCCACTGAGGTGTCTTTTTGTTCTTTTGAAATTTATCAAGCGTTACCAACGCTTCCTCAATTAAAACAAGTGAATTGTAGTCAAGCGTTTGCCCTTTTGACAACACAAGAGTCCTAAATATTGTCTCATTAGGTTTTACACTTCCGTAAAGCGGATGTGTGAGTAATTCATAATTTTCATGAATTAGATCTCTAGCAAATTCTAAAACTCCTCTATAGTCTTTTTCCAGATACCTTATCTCTATTTTTTTAGATTTAACGATATCGTCATTTAGAAATTTCTCATTGTTTGTTATTAAAAGCATTACTCCACCTTCATTTTTTATATCATTTTAAATTTGTTATAATAAAAAAATTTCAAAACTTCTGAAAATTCAGGACGCAAATATTCCCTAAATCATAAATGAATACAAACTGTACTAGTAGTCTAATCTGTTTAAATTTAACATATTATTTTTTTCAGAATAATATGTTTTCTTAATAAAGAAACAAAAAAAGGAAATAAAGATGTCTTTATTTCCTCTGTCATTTTTTTCAGAGACTCGTCCAATCCTACTCCTTTTACCTGAGAAATTCATAGTGTTTTTGACATAGACACTACTTGTCCCTTCGGTGGCAATAGCTGCTCTCTCATAAGATTTTCATCCGAATTATTATTTTATTCTACCTT
>JBDHVM010000042.1:0-8766 GCA_039809725.1 Peptostreptococcus sp. | reverse complement strand
ATTTAAACAAAGAATGGGATAAAGTGTCTAAAGAGAAAAAAGAAAATGGAACTCTTATTACAGGGGTTATAGTTGCTAGAAAAGATTTTGTAGAAAAAAATCCAGAGAAGATTAAAGACTTTATGGAAAAATACAAAAAATCAATAGAATTTACAAATGAAAAGGTTGATGAAGCAGCGAAACTTATCGGAGAGAGCAAGATAGTTCCAGAAGCAATAGCTAAAAAGGCGATACCAAAATCAAATATTGTATTTATAGACGGTGCTCAGATGAAGGAAAAATTAAGTGGTTACTTAAAAGTTCTATTTGAAGCTAATCCTAAGTCGATAGGAGGAAAGTTGCCAGGTGAAGATTTCTACTATATTCAAAAAAATTAATAAAATATATGTAGTTGCTATTATCTTTTGGATTTTAGTTTGGCAAATTGTAAGTATGGTAATTGGACAGGAGATACTATTAGTATCTCCTTTTACTGCATTTATGAGGTTAATTGAACTTACAAGAGATGTAGACTTTTGGAAAAGTATTTTTGTATCAATATCAAAAATAGGGCTAGGTTTTCTATTATCATTTATTTCAGGGATACTACTGGCTTTTTTAGCATCGATGTTTAAGTGGATAAAGATTATCTTAGAACCAATTATGATGGTTTTTCAAACTGTACCTGTGGTATCTTTTATCATTTTGTGTCTGATATGGGTTTCTTCAGCTAATTTGTCTATGCTAATTTCATACATTATGGTATTGCCTATTATATATAGAAATATTTTAGAGGGCATAGAGAGTATTCCTAACGACCTAGTAGATATGACAAGGCTTTTTAATATTAGCAGGTTTAGAAGGATTAGGTACATATATTTATCTGAAGTAGCTTCATACCTAAGGGCAGCGTGTAAAATATCTTTGGGTATGTGTTGGAAAGCAGGTGTAGCAGCAGAGGTGATTGGAATGCCTAGACATACAATAGGAGAAAATCTATATACAGCAAAAATATACTTAAATACAGAAGATTTGTTTGCATGGACAATAGTAATTATATTGGTAAGCATTTTATTTAAAAAAATATTTATGTTTATGATTTCAAAGATATTAGATAGGCTAGAAGTTAGATAGATAAATAAATAGATAGATAGATAGATAAGATAGATAAATAAATAAATAGATAGATAGATAAGATAGATAAATAAATAAATAGATAGATAAATAAATATAAGAAAAAAGACAGTGGTAGTTATATGAATAAAGGTGAGTATTATGGGTATAAGATTTGAAAATATATCAAAAAAATATGAGAATCTTTTGGTATTATGTAATATTAATAGTGAATTTGCTTGTAAAGAAACAACTTTTATTATCGGACAATCTGGTGTAGGGAAGACGACATTTCTCAGAATACTACTTGGATTAGAAACTCCTGACAGTGGTAGTATTACGGGTATGGAAGAAAAAAAAGTAAGTGTAGTATTTCAAAATGATGCACTATGTAGCAATTTAAGTGTCTATCTAAATTTGAAATTAGTAACGGATAATTTAAGTGAAAGTGACTACACGAAAAGTCTAAAAGATATTGGTCTAGAAGATTGTCTTTATAAAAGGGTGCGAGAATTAAGCGGTGGAATGAAGAGAAGGGTTGCTATTTTAAGAGCGTTATTAATTGATTTTGACGTTATAGTAATGGACGAGCCATTTAGAGGTTTAGATATGGAAACAAAACATAGGGTAATGGATTTTGTAATTGAAAAAACTAAAAATAAAACTGTCATTATAGTGACGCATGATTTAGAAGAGATAAACTATTTTAAAGAACACAGAAAGATCAATGTAATGGGACTTGGTGGATTGTAAAGATTTTTTAAGCAGCTAAATATGGGGTGATTGATTTGAAAAAAAGATTTATAATGATTTTATTTGCAGTCTTAGTTTCGGTTATGGTTGTATCTTGTAAGGGAAATGTGGATAACGAGAAGAGTGAAGATTCAAGTACAAATCAAAGCTTGACTATCAATAAAGAAAAGTCAAAAACTAATTCTAATAGCAAAATAAATGATAAAAACAAGGATAAAAACAAAGATAAAAATAAAGGTGAAATTAACACAGGATCGAAAATTAATAAAGCGTCAAATTCTAAAATTGTAGTGATTGATGCAGGTCATCAGGAGACTCAATTGAGCAATTTAGAACCTATAGGACCAGGAGAAACCAAGAAAAAACCAGCCTTGTCATCTGGAACAACTGGGGTAATAACTGGAGTTGCAGAGTATGAACTAACATTAGAAGTATCATTGAAATTAAGAGATGAGCTAAAAAAACGTGGATATGAAGTGATTATGATCAGGGAAAATAATCAATGCCCTATAAGCAATAGAGGAAGGGCAGAGATTGCAAATAAATATAAAGATGAAAGAGATTCAAGTATATTTTTGAGAATTCATGCAAATTCAACAGCAAATAATTCGGTAAAAGGTATGCTTACGATGACTCCTGGAAGTGATAATCCATATGCACCTGAAATTGTAGAGAAAAGTAGAAATCTTTCAGAAAAAGTTTTAAATGGAATGTTAAATAGCACTGGAGCACAAAATAAAGGCGTTATAGAAACTAATGAAATGAGTGGGATAAATTGGTCGAAAATTCCAGTTACAATAGTAGAAATGGGATTTATGTCAAATCCAGAAGAGGATCAGTTGATGCAGACTGAATTATATCAAAATAAAATTGTAATTGGTATTGCTGATGGAGTTGATTCATACTTTGCTGAAAAGTAATGATTTAATAACAGTGGAAAAAGATTTGGAAAGGGTAGAGTTATGGTAGATATTGAAAAGGCAAAAGTAGCTGTAAAAATGTTACTTGAGGCGATAGGAGAGAATCCTGATAGAGAAGGTCTTAAAGAAACACCTAATAGGGTTGCAAAAATGTATGCAGAGGTTTTAGAAGGAAATGATAAAACAGCAAAAGAACACTTGAGTAAGGTATTTGAATCAGAAAATAGTGATATTGTCATAGAAAAAGACATAGAATTTCATTCTATGTGTGAACATCATCTCCTACCATTTTTTGGAAAAGTACATATTGCGTATATACCGAATGGAAAGGTTGTAGGCTTAAGTAAGATGGGAAGACTTGTAGATGTGTTTGCAAAAAGATTACAACTACAAGAACAAATGACTGCTCAGATTGCAGATAGTATGATGAGTGAACTTGACACTTTAGGTGTAATGGTTGTAGTTGAAGCTGAGCATACTTGTATGACTATGAGGGGTGTAAAAAAGTCGAATAGTAAGACAGTGACTCTTGCAACTAGGGGAAGCATAAAAGGTGATTTAAAGCTTCAAAAACTTATACAGGATTTAATGAAATAATATTGAGAGATAAGGTATTATAAAAAATTAAGTTAAGAGAAGAAATTAAAGGAAAGAAAAAATAAGTAAAATAAATAAATGAAAAAATGAGTGTGCATTGATAAATTTTTGAACAAGGTGAAATAAATGGATAGAGTAAACAAAATTTTGAACAAGGTGAAATAAATGGATAGAGTAAACAAAATTTTGAACAAGGTGAAATAAATGGATAGAGTAAATAAAATTTTAAATAACGATGAATACAAAAAGACCATGAAAGAAATAACTTCGTTTGAAGAAAGCAGAATATACTGCCGTCATGGGTTGGATCATTTATTAGATGTTGCAAGAATAATGTATATTTACTCCTTAGAAAATGGTATAGGGATAGAAAAAGAAATAATATATACAACTGCAATTTTACATGATATAGGTAGAGCCGAACAGTACAGGAGTGGAAAAAAACACGCAAAAGTAGGGTCTGATATGGCTAAAAAAATATTAGATGATTGTGGATTTTCAGATGCAGAAATAGATATGATTTGTGTTGCAATATCAGAACACAATGGAGAAGTATCATCTGAGCTCAGTGAATTATTAAAAAAAGCAGACAAAAAAAGTAGAAAGTGTTTTGAGTGTGGTGCGAGGGATCTCTGTAACTGGGATAAAGAAAAAAAGAATATGGAAATAGAAATTTAGATATGAAAATATGGAAATGCGAAGAAAAAATGATATAAATATAAAATATAGAAGAATTAAATGGTAGAAAAATTAAATGGTAGAAAAATTAAATGGTAGAAAAATTAAATGGTAGAAAAATAAAATATAAAAGAATTAAATGCTAGGAAAAATATAGAGATTGAACTATTGACAAAAAAAGAAAATGAAAAGGTAAATAATAAGTATTTGAGTATAAATATTATTAAATGATGAGGTGGAAAAAAGTGATTATAGGCAATAAAAATTTTGATTTTAAAAATGGTGTGTACGTTATGGGGATACTCAATGTGACACCAGATTCATTTTCAGATGGTGGGAATTATAATAATTTAGATAAAGCTCTTTATCAGACAGAGAAAATGATAAATGATGGTGCGGACATAATAGATGTAGGTGGAGAATCTACAAGACCTGGGCACATACGAATTTCTGATGAAGAAGAAATAGAAAGAATATTACCGATTCTAAAAGCCATAAAATCAAGATTCGATATACCTATTTCGCTAGATACATATAAAAGTGGTGTGTTGAGTGCGGCTAAAGACTATGTCGACTTGGCAAACGATATATGGGGACTGAAGTATGATCCGAACATAGCAAGAGTCATTGCGCAAATGGGAATACCATGTTGCATAATGCATAATAGAAAAGAACCAAATTATACAGATTTTTTCAATGATCTGATAAGTGATTTAGATGAAAGCATAAAAATTGCAGAAAGAGCAGGTATATCAAAAGATAAAATAATATTAGATGGTGGAGTCGGTTTCCAAAAATCATATGAGCAGAATTTAAGTGTGATAAAAAACACTGATAAAATATGCGAACTAGGATACCCAACAATGATAGCAACATCAAAAAAATCAGTGGTAGGACTTACTATTGACAAAAAAGTTGATGAAAGGACAATAGCTACAGTTGCAACTACAGTTGTGGGAGTGATGAAAGGAGCATCAATAGTCAGAGTACACGATATAGTGGAAAATGTTGATGCAATAAAAATGACAAAATCTATAATGGAGGGCAAAAAATGGACTCTATAAAAATTTTAGGTATAGAATTTTACGCTTACCATGGAGTATTTGAAGAAGAAAAAATAAATGGTCAGATATTTACAATAGACTGTGAATTTTTTTTAGATACCTCAATGAGTGGTGATGACTTAGAAAAAACAGTAAATTATGGATCGGTAGCACTCGATATAGCAAACTTTGCCAAAGAAAATAGATACGACTTGCTCGAAAGCTTGGCAAATGAACTATCAAAGCATATACTTACAAAATACACTCTTATAAATAGACTAATACTAAGCATACACAAGCCGAACGCACCTATTCAGACAAAGTTTGATGATGTAGTATTGAAAATAGAAAGAAAGAGAGTTGTAGGGTATTTAGGAATTGGGTCAAATCTAGGAGATAGAATGAAAAATTTGGAGATGGTTTCTGAAATCATAGATGAAAGTCCATATATTAATCTTTTGACAAAATCAAGCGTGATTGAAACAAAACCCTATGGAGTAGAGGATCAGCCAAACTTTTTAAATGCTGTACTTAAAATAGAAACAATATTTACTCCTTACGAATTACTGTATTTTTGCAAGAAGATAGAAAAAATAGCGGGTAGAAAAGCTACAAGGCGTTGGGGTGAAAGAAGCTTAGACGTGGATATTTTGATGTATGGTCAGGAAGTTGTTTTTACTGATACATTAATAATACCACATGCGGAAATGCACATAAGAGAATTTGTACTAGGACCACTGGCAGAAATTGAGCCATATCTAGTACATCCAATCAAAAAAGAAAACGTAGTTGAAATGCTAGAAAAAGTAAAGAGAGGCTAAATAGGAAATTATAATAGGAAATTTAGAAGTCCATATACCATTTGCAAAATCTATCTTGCAAATGGTATATGGACTTTTTTGATTTGTGTTATTGTTCATTTAAATTTACCATTTCAATACATGGTGGTGGTATATATGCTTTGAATTCATGTAATGTCACAATAAAGAACAACTCTGAAGTGAATAGTAATATGTCAGGTGATGCAAACGGAAATGGTGGAGGTATGTTCATCAGTGGGAATAGTAAACTTATCGTGACTGATTCATCTTTTTCTGGCAATCATTGCTTTAGAACTACTACAGGGGGATATCAGGGAGGCGCTATATATATTGAGGATAATTCTACTTTAGATGCTACAAAAGCAACTTTTAACGTAGAAAAAGTTTTTAATACTGGTGGTGCAATCAAGGTACACAGCGCAAAGGCTACTATAAATGAGTCAAATTTCAATATGAAAGGTTTGGGCGATGCATACGGAATAAGTGGTGGTGCAATTTGCTCTGAAGGTTCACAGTTAGATGTAAATAAAACTACATTTACAGTTGGTGACGGCGTGAATAAAGTAACACATGCAGGTGGCGTAATTGATATAGTAGGCTCAGGTACTTTTAATCTATCTGATTCTAACTTGATTTCAACTTCTTCAAATACCGAAGCAACTTTTGGGGGAGCAATTTCTTTTGAAGGTTTGTGTACTGCTACAGCTACAATCAAAAATACAACTATAAAAGGTTTTAAGGCAGATACGAGTGGAGGAGCAATATCAATTTCAAATCCAAAAAATGAAGCAGCAAATGGTGGTAAATCTTGTTCGGTAACACTGACTATTGATGATTCTACTTTAGACACTAATAAAAGTTGGGGCGTAGGTGGAGGAATTGCAGTATTTAAGGGAAATACGGTTATTGTTAACAATTCTGTAATTCAAAAATCCTATGCAAAGGTAGGAAGTGGTATCGCAAACTGTGGTGATGTTACGCTAGACAAAAATTCAAAATTACTTTCAAACGGCGCAGGTAAGATAGGCGGAGGAGTATATAATACTGGTGTTTTGAAGGTTGTAGATGCTGTTTTTACAGGTAACAGCGCTAATAGTGGAGTGAATTCAGTTGATAAGAATGAGTACTCTGGAGAAAATATTTACGCAGCAAAAGACGTAATAGTATATCCAGATGCACAATTTGACGAAAAAGACATCAGAGTAATCGATAAGGTTTCTTCTGTTGTACTTGCAGGAAGCTTAAAGAATAATATGAACGTGTCAATAAGCGAAAAGGCGAAAAAAGAAACTTCTACAGATATGGTGCTTATTGATGAACCAGCAACAAGATATATTGGATATCTTGTTGCTAAAGGCGATGGAAAATATGAACCTATAAAATCAGATGTTGATTTTGTTAAATACATAAGTAGAGATCCAAACGTTACAAATGACAAAAATGAGGTAGGAAAGTGGACATATGTATACAATCCTACGAATAAGACAATCGTTGTAGGCCAAAGGGCGAAACTAGTTTACCATGCAAATGGAGCAAATGCTAAATTTTCAGATAATTCAGTCAAAAAAGATCAGATTTATGATATTTATAGTTCGTTGAGTCCATGGAGCGATCCAGTTCAGTTGACTGAAATAACAGAAAAACCTACTAGAGAAGACTATAACTTTGCTGGTTGGTATAGTGTTGCAGTGGAAGATACTGATGTAGCAAACAATGTGAACAAAGATAAGTTTGATTTCACTCAAAAATTTATCAATTCTACAGAGCCATATAAAAACCTTATTTCGCCAAGTCTATTAAATGTATATGCTGGATGGTTGAAAGTGGAAACTATAGACGTTTCAGTTGTAAAGAAATGGTCATCTACAGTTGGAGATAGCGTGACGGTGATATTAGAAGCTGATGGAATTAAGATTAAAGAAGCTATACTTTCTAAAGATAACAACTGGAAAACTACATTTAGTAAGCTGAAGAAGCGCAGTGCTACAGGTGCAGAAATAAAATACACAATAAAAGAAGTGAAGATACCAGGATATACTACTAAGATTACTGGAAATCAAAAGGACGGTTTTGTAGTTACAAACACACCTACAGGTGGCGGTGGCAATCCTGGTGGTGGTTCAGGTGGCGGTGGAAACCCTCCTAGCGATCCGAAAGATGATAGAGTAGATGGAGAAGACCGTATTGAAACTGCAATAGAAATATCTAAAAAGTTTTTTGGAAAAACAAATACAGTGATTGTTGTAAGAGAAGATTTGTTCCCAGACTCAATGACTGCAACAGTTCTTTCTAAACTTCTTAATGCACCTATACTTTTGACACCAACAAATAAACTTGATGAAAGAGTAAAGGTTGAGATAAAGAGATTAGGAGCTACTAAGGTTATTATCGTAGGTGGACCTGATTCAGTATCTAATGGAGTTAAAGAAGAACTAAGAGTATTTGATAAAGATGTTGAAAGACTTTCTGGACCAGATAGATATGATACTTCTGATAAAGTAGCTAGAAGAGTGGTTGGAATCACAGGTAAGTTACATAAATCAGTTATAGCTTCTGGTGAAGTGTTCCCAGATGCATTGTCAGTAAGTTCATTTGCAGCAAAGAATGGTTATCCAATACTATTGGTAAGAAAGAATAGTATCTCAGATACAGTAAATAAGGCGTTTAAGGATTTAGAAATAAAGGATACATATGTTGTAGGAAGTTTTGACACTATATCAGAAATGGTAGAGAAAAAATTACCTAACCCACTTGAAAGAATGGGTGGAAAAGATAGGTATGCAACATCTGTAATAATCACTGAAAGAAAGTTCAAGGATTCAAACAGGGCGTTCATTGCTTCTGGTGAAATATTTGCAGATG
>JBDHVM010000041.1:0-8768 GCA_039809725.1 Peptostreptococcus sp. | reverse complement strand
CGTAGATGCTTCTCCGATGGAGATCCAGTAGGAACTATACCAAGAATGAAAACTTCAGTATTTGTTGCAGACAAAAAATTGGTCGAAACAGCATATCAGGCTATTCTTGATGAAAACACTGAATATAAGGCTTTCAAAGGTAGGGTAGTTACAGGAGATAAGTTTGTTGCAGACAAAACAACTAAAGAGTTTTTAGTTAGTGAATTTGGTGGATATTGTTGCGAAATGGAAGGTGGAGCAATAGCCCATGTAGCGTATTGCAATGAAATACCTTTTGTAGTAATCAGAGCGATTTCAGATAATGCTGAAAGTAAAGCATCTAAAACTTATGGAGAGTTTGTTGAGATAGCGGCAATTACATCAAAAGAAATGGTACTTAGAATGCTGAAAAAATTATAAATAAGAAGATTTTTGGCGATGCCAAAAATTTTATGACAATTTTTCTTGTTATAACTCGGCGAAAAAGCGACGCCTCGTTGAAACGCTTTTGAAGATTTTTAGCGATGCCAAAAATTTCATAATAATTTTTCTTGTTATAACTCGGCGAAAAAGCGACGCCTCGTTGAAACGCATTTGAAGATTTTTAGCGATGCAAATAATTTCATAATAATTTTTCTTGTTATAATATAGCATTGACACCCTTTTTTGAAAAGTGATATAATGAAAAAAGAGAAAAGCGTTGAAACAGCTTAATAGAAGGGAGAGTATATATGTGTAGATACACATATAGTACAGTGATAATTTATGTGTGAACAAGAAAAGAAAATAATATTTAGTGGTGTGCAACCATCTGGAAAAATGACTTTAGGAAATTATCTTGGAGCAATAAAAAGTTGGACAAAGCTTCAAAATGATTATGAGTGTTTATTTAGTATGGTTGATATGCACGCTATAACAGTGCCTCAGGATCCAGAAGTACTTAGAAGACAGACTATCGAATTATTAGCTCAGTTTATTGCTTGTGGAATTGATCCAGATATGAATACTATTTTTATTCAGTCTCACGTTCATCAGCATGCAGAACTTAATTGGGTACTAGGAACAATGACTTATATGGGTGAGTTAAACAGAATGACTCAGTATAAGGATAAGTCTAAAAAAAGTGAAGCAAACTTAAATGCAGGTTTATTTACATACCCTGTTTTGATGGCTGCAGACATATTATTGTATCAGTCAGATTTAGTTCCAGTTGGAGATGATCAAAAGCAACACTTAGAGCTTGCGAGAGATTTGGCTATTAGGTTTAACAATAGATTTGAGGATACTTTTGTAGTTCCTGAAGGTTATTTCCCAAAAGAAACAGCTAGAGTGATGAGTTTACAAGAGCCAGAAAAGAAAATGAGTAAATCTGACTCTAATGAAAGCGCATTTATTTTATTATCTGAAGATGCGGATACAACTGTAAAGAAAATAAAAAGAGCTGTAACAGATTCAGTAGGAATTGTAAAATATTCTGATGATCAACCAGGTTTAAAGAACCTTATCAATATATATTCAGCGATGACAGATAAAAGTGTTGAAGAGATTGTCGCAATGTATGAAGGCAAGGGATATGGAGCGTTTAAGGGTGAGATGGCTGAAGCAGTTGTTGAACAATTAAGACCTATCAGAGAGAAATATAAATATCTATTAGATAATAGAGACTATTTACATGGAATATTCACAAGAGGTGCTGAAAAAGCTGAAATTAGGGCTGAAAAGACACTTGATGATGTATATCAAAAAATAGGATTTATACCTAGAAAGTACTAAAAATTAATATAAAAAATCAGTTTAATTCTTAAAAGAGCATTGTTTCCAATGCTCTTTTGTTATACAAAGGAAAATTAAACTTGTGAAGCTACAGCATAGTGAAGTAGTGATAGTGTAATAATGTATGAAAATATGATATAATAATGTATTAAGATAATATTTGAAAAGGGGAAGTTATGTACGAAATAATAATAATACTTTTAATAATAGTCGACCAGATGACAAAAATTTCAATAAAAGACTATCTACAGACAAAGGGTAGTATAACTATCATTGAAAATTTTTTCAATTTAACATATGTTGAAAATCGGGGAGCTGCATTTGGTATTTTTCAAAATGGACAGATTTTTTTTGTTGCTATTGCTGTGATAGTAGTCATTGCAGGGTTGTACTTTCTTCATAGAGCAAAGACAACTATTCTAGGTAAGATTTCTGTTTGTATGATTTTAGCAGGTGCAATTGGAAATTTAATAGATAGAATAAGGTTAGGATATGTAATAGATTTTTTCGATTTTAGATTTATTTGGAGTTATGTATTTAATTTTGCTGATGTTTTAGTTGTTGTAGGTACATTTTTACTTTGTTTATACATAATTATCAGTGGAAAGGACGAAACGAATGAGCAAAGAAAATAATATCCAAGATATTGGTTCATCAAGTGTTGGCGAGAATCCTTTTGAGACCGAAACGGATGTTTTTTTAGTTGATTTAATATCTTCGGATTTAAGGTTAGATGTTTTTTTATCTGAAAAATACAAAGATATATCCAGAAGGTAAATTCAAAAATTGATAAAGGAAGATAGAGTATTTGTAAATACAAAAAAACAGAAGGCTAGCTATAAGGTTGTTTATAATGACAGAATTGAAATATCAATGCCTGAGCCAGAGGAACTAGAAATATTATCACAGGATATTAAACTAGAAATTGTTTACGAGGATGAAGATTTGCTGGTTATAAACAAGCCTCAAGGTATGGTTGTGCATCCCGCACCTGGAAATCCAGATAATACTTTGGTAAATGCTGTTATGTATCATTGTAAGGGAAAACTTTCTTCAATCAATGGTGTGATTAGGCCTGGGATTGTTCATAGAATAGATAAAAATACATCAGGTCTTTTAGTGGTGGCAAAAAATAATATTTCTCATCAAGGACTGGCTGAGCAATTTAAAGTACATTCAATAAAAAGAGAATATGAAATGATATGTATGGGAAATATTAAGTGGGACCATATGTCAGTAGATAAACCGATAGGAAGAAATCCAAAGGATAGGTTGAAAATGGGAGTTGTAAAGTCAGGTGGGAAAAGGGCTGTAACACATCTTGAAGTTTTAGAAAACCTAACAGGCTTAACACACTTAAGAGCAACTTTAGAAACTGGAAGAACTCATCAGATAAGAGTGCATACGAGTTTTTTGAATCATCCGATATTAGGAGATAATCTTTACGGTTATTCGGTGAAAAGATACTCAAATTTACAAGGACAGGTATTACACGCTAGAACTTTGGGATTTATTCACCCCAAAACTAAAGAGTACGTTGAGTTCACGAGTGAATTGCCGAAATACTTTCAAGAAATATTAAATAGAGAAAGACTATAACTTGGCGTGTTTTTTTAAGAAAATCTTAATTGGTTTAAAGAAAATCTTAATTGATTTAAAGCAAATACTAATTGATTTTAAAGTAAATATTAATTGGCTTATAAGCAATTTTATTGGAGGAAGTATGGAAAAAGCTAAAATAATGGATCAAAAGGCTATTTTCAGAGCAGTTACGAGAATTAGTCATGAAATAATTGAAAAAAATAAAGGGATAAAGGATGTATATATAATCGGAATCAAGTCAAAAGGGATTCCTCTTGCCAAGTTGATAGCGAGCAAAATAGCTGAAATAGAGGAAACAGAAGTATTGTGCGACTTTATTGATATTACAGCATACAGAGACGATATATGCCATGATAAAAATATGGGTAGTGTAGATGAAAATTTCAACTTAGACGTTGAGGATAAGACAGTCATATTGGTTGATGATGTTTTATACACAGGTCGTACTATAAGGGCAGCACTTGATTATGTGATTGACAATGGAAGACCGAAACTTATTCAACTTGCCGTTCTAATCGATAGGGGGCATAGAGAATTGCCTATAAGGGCAGATTACGTTGGGAAAAATGTACCGACGTCTAGAAGTGAATCCGTACAAGTTAAATTTGAAGAACTAGATGGAGAAAACTCAGTGATAATTTGTGAGTAGTATTTTTTGTAATGGAAGGTGTTTAAATGTCATTTGATGGAATAGTAGTAAATTCACTTGCGAAGGAGTTGAAAAATACTCTAGTAGGTGCCAAAATAGATAAGGTATATCAACCTGAGAGAGATGAGATTTTTCTTAAAATTAGAACAAGGTCTGAGAATTTAAAGCTTGTTATTAGCGCAAGCGCATCCCATCCGATGTTGTATATAGCAGAAAAATACGAAAAGACAAATCCAAAAAAAGCTCCAGTATTTTGCATGACTCTTAGAAAATACATTCAAAATGGAGTAATCGTTGATATAAAACAAGTTGGTTTTGAACGAATAATTAAAATATCTGTAGATTCTTACGACGAATTGAAAGAAAAAACAACTAAAGATATATATGTTGAGATAATGGGAAAACACAGCAACATAATTGTTGTATCGAGAAAAGATAATAGAATATTAGACTCAATAAAGAGAATTCCACTTAGTGTAAGTAGAGTTAGGCAGATTTTACCAGGTAATGAGTATGAATTACCACCAGTTCAACAAAAGGCTAATCCACTAGAAGGTATTGATGTTGTTATTTTTGATGATCCAAAAGAGGATATTATAAATAAAAATGACGAGTCTGCAATAATGGTGAATGATGTTAAAGATACAAAAGTGGAAATAGAAAACACTCAAAGCAACGAAGAAGTTTTCAAAGTATTATATAAAAGAGTACTTGGCATTTCACCACTAATATCAAAAGAAATATGTTACAGGGCAGGAATTGAGCCTAAAAGAAGAAGTTCAGAGCTGAGTGTTGAGGAAAAAGAGAAGTTGATTTATGAGTTGAATATGATCTTTTCGGATATTACGAAAGGTGTGATTTATCCGAATATAATAATCGATGAAAAAAGAGATAAACTTATAGAGTTTAGCACTGTAAAACTTTCGCAGTACAAAAATTTCACAGTGATTCCTATGAAAAGTGTATCCAGTATGATTGAGGATTATTATTTAAATAAGGAGATCAAAGAGAGGATTGCACAAAGGGCATCGGCTATTAAAAAAAGTATTTCTTTAAAATTAGATAGAACGGAACACAAGATAAAAAAGCAACTAAAAGAGTATGAGGAGTCAGAAAAGGCAGATGTTTACAAGGTAAAAGGAGAGCTGATAACCTCATACATATATATGATAAAGCAAGGTATGGATAAAGTGGTATTAAACAACTTTTACGATGAAAATAAGGAAGTTGAAATTTCACTAAAGACAAATCTAACTCCATCCGAGAATGCACAAAAATATTTTAAAAAGTATAATAAGTTGAAGAATGCAAAAGAGGAACTTACTAAGCAACTTGAAATAAATAAAGAAGAGAAAGAATACTTGGAAAATACCTTGCTTGCTATTGAAAACTGTGAAAATGCAAAGGAACTAAAAGAGATTAGAGAGGAATTGATTCGTGAAGGGTATGTAAAGTCAGGAAAAATACCTAAAAAAAGCAACAAACCAGAGACTAGCTTTATGAAGTATATATCAAAAAATGGAAACCAGATAATTGTTGGTAAAAACAATAAACAAAATGACTATTTGACTCTTAGACTAGCAGATAATGAGGATTACTGGTTTCATACAAAGGACATACCTGGATCACACGTTGTAATAAAATGTGCTGGCAAAGAGGTATCTGCTGATGAAATTGTTGAAGCTGCAACTTTAGCGGCGTTCTATAGCAAGGCAAAAATGTCAGCGAATGTGCCTGTCGACTATACAATGAAGAAAAATGTAAAAAAACCTTCAGGTGCAAAACCAGGCATGGTAATATATGAAAAGAATAAAACAGTGTATGTGACGCCTTCTGATGAAGCTGTCACGCTGATAAAGAAAGGATAAATGGGAATTTAATGTATTTTACTAATAGCGAAAATATTAAGATATACTATGAGGTAAAGGGCGATAAGGATGATACACCGATAATTTTTCTACACGCTTGGGGTTCGTCTCATGTTGACTTTGAACACACCTTTGAAAATTTATCAGGTTTTAGACGAGTTGTGTATGACCATAGGGGATTTGGAAAATCTGATAGACCAAATAAAAATATGTCCCTTAGTAGACTCGCAAATGACTTGAAGGAGTTGATAGATTATCTAAAACTAAGAGATGTCGTATTGGTAGGATATTCAATGGGAGCGGGTGTCATTTTTAAATATATAGAGTTATTTGGAGATGAAAATATAAAAAGTTTGGTTATTTGTGATATGACTCCAAGGCTACTCAACGACGGTGGTTGGAAATATGGAATAATGTTTGGTAAATTTGGAAAAGAGGAACTATTAAAGACTTTATCGAGACAGTTTGAGAATATGAATGAGGCATATTTGGAGCTATATTTGGACATTAACCCAAAGTTGAGAGGAAGAAGCACAAAAACACTTGAGAGAATAATAGAGATAGATCTTGAAGGAAACTCATATTATTCAATAACATCTATGTGGTTTTCGCTATGCACTGAAGACTTTAGAGAGGTGGTAAAAAAAATAAAAGTCCCAACTGCACTTTTTTTTGCAAGCCCTGGTTCTTTGGTAAATCCTGAAACAGTTATATATTTAGAGGAAAATATTGAGACAACTTACACACATATTTTTAGAAATGCAACCCATAGTTTTATTGGAAACAAACCTAAGTACTTTACAAAACAACTTGAATTATTTTTAATCAGATATGGTGATTAGAGAGATTGAGATATTAAAAGTAAAAAACATAAAAATATATTAAAAACAATTTTTAGAATGATTAAAGCTGTTTTTTATGTTATAATATAGGTTACGTGAATTATTATATTTTATGAATTGGAGAAGAATATGGCTAAAAGCATGACAGGTTTTGGTATCGGTGAATGTAAAAATGAAAACTACTCAATTACAGTTGAATGCAAAACCATAAATCATAAATATTTAGATATTAACCCAAGGATGCCGAGAAATATTTCTTTTTTGGAAGATAAACTAAGAATATTGCTTAAGGATTATCTAAAAAGAGGAAGAGTGGATATTTTTGTTAAGTTTGAAAAAATTAATTCTTCGGGAACAAATCTTATTTACGATGAAGATCTTGCACTTCAGTATTTTAATATTCTCAACAGAATAAAGTCGGAGTTTAAAATAATGGAAGAAATATGCGTGACTGATATTTCAAAATTTCCTGAAGTCGTGAAAGTGTCTGAAGTAGAAGAAGATGACGAATTGATGTGGAAGATGCTATCAGAAGCAACAGAAATTTCACTAAAAAATCTTTGTGAGATGAGATTGGCTGAAGGTAAAAAACTAGAAAAAGATATTATTGAGAGGACGGTTACTCTTTCAAAAAATATACTTAAAATAGAAAAATACGCGGACACTGTCGAGATAGAATACAAAGAAAAATTGAATAATAGAATCAAAGAATTGCTAGAAGATCCAAGTGCAATAGACGAGTCTAGAATAGCTCAAGAAGTGGCTATTTTCGCAGATAAATCGAGTATTACCGAAGAAGTAGTAAGATTTAAAAGTCATATTAACCAGCTTAGAGATACTATTGTTAGTGATGACTCTATAGGTAGAAAGATGGATTTTTTGATTCAAGAGATGAATAGAGAAACCAATACCATTGGTTCTAAGACTTCGAATATAAATATTACAAATCTTGTGATAGATATTAAATCTGAACTTGAAAAAATTAGAGAGCAGATTCAAAATATTGAGTAGGGGCAGGAGGTATAATATGATAAAGAAAAAAGGTCTATTATTGGTTATTTCTGGGCCTAGTGGTACTGGCAAAGGTACGATTTGTAAGGACTTGGTAAAAAATAATGATACAATTAGCTTATCCGTTTCTGCGACTACAAGGAGACCAAGAGATGGTGAGGTAGAAGGTAAAAGTTATTTTTTTAAGACTAAGGATGAGTTTGAGTCGATGATTAAAAATAATGAATTTCTAGAGTATGCAAGTATATACTCAAATTATTACGGTACTCCAAAGAAGGTCATTTTTGATGAGTTGGAAAAAGGTAGAGATGTAATTTTAGAAATTGAGATGCAAGGTGCTATGCAGATAAAAAGCGTATATCCTGAAGCTGTTTTTATTTTCATTTTGCCACCTAGTTTGCAGGAGTTAAAAAATAGGATAATAGGTAGAGGAACGGAGACAAAGGAACAAATAGAAACAAGATTTAGCAGTGCTTTTAATGAAATAAAATTGATTAGTGATTATGATTATTTCATTTTCAACAATGTTGTTGAAAAATCATCACAAGATATTGAAAAGATAATTGAGGTTGAAAAAAACAAGGTCAAAAGGTATAAAAAAGAAGTATTAGAAATGTTTGAAATGGAGATGTAGAATATGTTAAAGCCGTCGTTAAACGATATAGTAGAAAAGATAGATAATAGATATTACCTTATAGCAACAGTATCAAAAAGAGCAAGAGAATTGGTTGATCGTGAAGAACCTTTGATAGAAACTGCTGCAACAGATAAACCAGTAGTAGTTGCAAGTGAAGAAATAATAGCAGGAAAAGTTGGATATAGATTGTTGACTGATGAAGAAATAAAAACACAAGAAATTGAACATAGATTGGAACAAGAAAGAAAGCTTTTAGAACACGAATAGACTTGAATTGTTCAACTTGAATGTTAAATATAATGCTACAAAATTATATATAGTAGTATATTATTTTAAATAGTATAAAAAAGGATGAAGATGATATAAAATGCTTAAAGACAAAACAATTGTTGTGGGAGTAACTGGTG
>JBDHVM010000040.1:0-8786 GCA_039809725.1 Peptostreptococcus sp. | reverse complement strand
CGAGGATCACCCCCACGTGTGCGGGAAACACACTTTTCAGCTTTTCAACATCAAGTTTCTTAAAGGATCACCCCCGCGTGTGCGGGAAACACATTTTATGAATTGACATTAGTTAAGATGGGTTAGGATCACCCCCGCGTGTGCGGGAAACACATTAATCTCTATATCTTCAATCCCTGCTTTAAAGGATCACCCCCGCGTGTGCGGGAAACACATTGACGTCATCATTGAAAAAAAATTAGTTATAGGATCACCCCCGCGTGTGCGGGAAACACAAATACTTCAGTCAATGATTGATGAGGGCTTAAGGATCACCCCCGCGTGTGCGGGAAACACCAACTTTGAAGTTGAAATACTTCGCTTGGTCAAGGATCACCCCCGCGTGTGCGGGAAACACAGATAAACAAAAATGGTACGATAATCTGTCAGAGGATCACCCCCGCGTGTGCGGGAAACACCGATTTAGACAAGTGGAATTTATTTAAGGATTAGGATCACCCCCGCGTGTGCGGGAAACACTGAATGCCAGCTATCTTTTCAACATTTGAGGTAGGATCACCCCCGCGTGTGCGGGAAACACACTTGTCATAAGCATTTGCTATATCTACATCTAGGATCACCCCCGCGTGTGCGGGAAACACACTTACCAAATCCCTAATTTTAGCCATTTTTACAAAACAGTTTCTAAAAATCCATTCACTTTATTTGCCAATTCATAAATTAAATCAACGTGATTTGTTAACTCAGAATAATCTTTTTTTTCAACTCCATATTCTTTTATCACGTTACCAAACTTATAGTCGTTTATAAACATATTATGTTTTTTTACAAATCTAAGAATATCATATTTATTATTCGTAATTTTAGATCTGCCAACTTTTACTAATTCAATATTTAACAAGTCTATATCTGACCTTAAAGAATAACCAATAATTGGTAGGTCTTCTATAAATGTTATAAATTCACTTAATGATTTTAATATTCCTTCCGAATATTCATTTTCTATTTTTGATTGTTCAACATTAAAGTTCAATATTAATTTTTCGTTTTCTATATCTCCTAAATTCACTTTTAATGCCATCACTTGTGTTATTATGCTTTCATCAGTGTGAAATACTTTAAGTACTATATACTTTTTTCTTAATAATTTTTTTTGATTATTCTTGTACTTTTGTATTTTTTTTATTTTTCTGTTCTTGTAGGAGTTGCTAAAACCAAATTCAACTTCATCAATTTTTTGATTTTCACAAGCATTGGAAATTAATACTAATGGTATCCCATCATACCTAATAATTTCTCTATTAGTTCTGTAAGTCTTAAATTCATATCCAATTTCATTATTCACTCTATAACTTAATGTAGCGTATCCTTTTCCAATATCTCGCTTAACTCTATCCCATAACCGATCTCTTATTTTCGTATTAAAATTTCCAATATAAACTCCAGTTGCGATTTCTTGCATCCACTTACTTAAATCTCCCCTAAGAGAATTTGTGGAGTTAGAAATTGTTATCACTGTCATAGGCATTTTATTCTTCCTCTTCATCAATTACGTTATTTCTCAAATCATAGTTAACACCGTGCTCAACTAAACCTTGCTTATCATCCCATAAGTTTATAATATCTACTTCTATCAATTTTTTTTCTTCTACTTCAAGCAAATATTGTATATCTTTTACAATTGTTTTTATTAAGTTTCCGTCTTTAAACTCATCACGAACTTTCAAACGTGTTATTTTACCAATATCATCTCCAATTTCTGTTTCAGACGCTATTTTAAATGCTATTGGTATTGTAATGTCTGCTTTATACAAATCTGCAATATCATATACAAAAGATAACTCATTACCTGTATGAATAAATCCTAGTCCAGCTGAAATTCCTAGTGCCACAATTACACTGTGTACTAATCCATACAAAGCAACATGAGCAGAAGAAAGCGCTTGATTTATTGGTGTTCCACTATCAAAATCCTCATGGTCATATGTTCTACCTTCCCAAGGAACTTTATATTCTCTAGAGTATTTACGATATATCCCACGTATTCGTGCACCTTCTCTTCCTCTTAACTGTTGCATTGTTAACATTGAAACATCCTCGTTTGGAAATCTCATCTGATACATTTTTCTAGCAACTTTTACTCTATTATGTGTATTAGATACGAGTTTTGCCTGTTTTTCTAAAAATTTACTTGAATGTGATAGTGATCTACCGTGTGCATAGTACCTAACCCCTCGTTCACCGACCCAAATAATTGTAGTTCCAGCATCTCCTATCAATTCAACCGCTCTATGTGAAATTTCAGTACCTGGACCTAATAGTAAAACACCTATCATTGCAACCGGAATTTTGACAATTCCTCTGTGTTCTAATACGGTAATCGCACTATCATGTCTACTTAACTTTGAATGTTCAATGTATATAAAGCTTACACGATCTTTTATCATTGGTAATTCAGATAAATCTGCTTTTTTTGCTCCAAATTTTTTTTCCATATCATTGTCCTGGTATTACTGTAATCATTCCACAGCCATATGCCTTTTTTCTACCTATACCACCAATTAATGCTCTTTTAAATAATACAATGTCAGTTATGGTCAAGGTACCTTCATAGGTTACCTTATTTACGCTAACAGGCTTTTCTTTATTTTTTTTCAATTTTTCCATATGAGACTCACTTATAAAAAATTCATCAAAACTTACGCTAAATCCATTAGTTGTTGAAATTCTCATAAAGTATTTCATTTGCTCTTCCACCGATAATATAGGTAGCACTCTTCCTCTTTTTCCTGATTTTTTGCCTGAACTTTTAGATACAGTTGCGTTTAAAGTAGCTCTAAATTTCATTTTCTCTCCATTTTTTCTATTGGAAATGAATTCATCATATTTCTTTATTTGTACACTACCCTCAACACCGTATATATTCATAATGCTTTTTTCAGGTTTTGTTTCACTGACTAACAGTAAATATTTTTCCCCTTTTAATTCGTCTATCCTCCAAAGTTTTCTAGTTCTTTCTTCTCTAGTAAATTCATCAGGAAACATTTTTTCTACCCAGCTGTGATAAGCTCCTAAATTAGTTAATGCACTTATTTTTTTTCTATTATTAAAATCAATTTCTACTCTTGAAAGATACATTATTGACCTCCTAACACTGACAACGCATCATGTTCTATTTTATTATTAATATCAGTTGATACGTTAATCTGCATTTTTGTAACAGATCGAAAACTATACTTTCTTTCCGTTTGTGAAAAAGAAATAGGCAAATCTTTAATCATTATATTTTTATTTCCGTCGACTAAATTACTATCTGCATAGATCTCTAATTTAACTTCTTCTAACTTTTTTACTTTTTTACGTTCAGTTTTAGATGCCTGCCATGGCAATGACTTTAAACTTTCTATTACACTTTCATTCGTTTTTTTTATGTAATAGTCAGCGTTTATTGGAATTGACCTTCTACCTAAAAACGGCTGAAAATAAGGATTTTTAAGCGCTTTTTCAATTCTATCAATAAATGCTTCATCCTCACTACCAATTGCAACTACAAAAACGGCATCTTGAAGATAGTATCTATTTGTAACGTATGTTCTTTCAACTTCTCCACTTTTTTTAAATTTTGCTGCAATCTGATAGTCTCTAAGTAGACTACCTTGTTGATCAACTCTTACAGCAAAATCTAACATTTTTAGATCATTGATTATAGAGTTATCTTCTCTCCTAACCCCAAAACTACCTGCTATCATTCCGATTATAGCACTCTTTGAAGGATATCTATCAGTAGACCTTGTTTCAAAGCGAGAATCAGTACCCCATGACTGAAGAGGACCCGCTAATTTTAACAAAATTGTTTTCATAAAAACCTCCTAAATTCTATAACAGTTCAGATATTTTTTCTCCAAATTCATTTAATAATACTTTTATATTATCCTGTGGAATTCCAATTTCATCAACACCTATTGTAAGAGTAAATACAGGTTCTTCAACAAATTTTATTACTTTTTCAAATTCAGAAGTTAATTGTTGTATTGAGTCTAAAACATACCCGTTATTTGACTTTACAGGTGTTTCAAATGCTGAAACTAAGTTCACAGGTCTATCTTTTCTTACTGTAATAACTATAGCTTGTGGAAGTGTTTGATTTGCAAATGTATTTATTTTCCCACTTGGCATTGACATTATAAAAGCTTCGATGAACAATTTTAACGCTTCAATTGCGCTTTCCTTCTCTCCCAATTGATTGAAAAATTCATGAACTGCAACGTTGCCATATCTATATAGAGTCGAAGAATTAAATTCAATTGTTCCTATCATACCAGCACCAGAAGAATCTTCTTTTTTTAAATCATCTGTAGCAGTATAAAAATCAAATTCTGTTTGCACTGCATGAGTTGATATGGCATGTGCTATCTGAGAAGAAGCATCTTCATTTAATTTAGGATCATCAGCAACCATTCTTCCAAAAAGTGCCATATCTATTGAAGGATTACTATTAAGTATTTTTTGCAATTCTTTTTTATCACTCAACCCATCTATAGCTGCCTTTGCAAGTCCACTAGCTTGTAGTTTACTTATAAAAAATAAAGCTTTCATCTTATTATCACCAATTTTTATTCCAGTTTTACTGATAATATCCGCTGCCATCTCCACTGATCTATCTTCATCAATTGAATTATCAATAGCTCTTATCTCCCTTCCAACAAGTGTAATCGTGTCTAAACTTCTAATACCAACGAAGTTTTCTTCTTCTGAAAAGTTAGAAAAGTATGTTCTTATTCCTTTTTTCCAACTTTGTGAACTCACTCTCGCTCTTGTCACTCCACCATACTGAGCTATTTTTGGACTCCCAGTATCATCTCTATTTATATTTGAAGGTGGTACTGATTGGATTGCATGTATATCTAAAAATATATTTCTATTTTTCATTTTCATTCTCCTTTTTATTGTTATTAAAAGCATAGTAGCTTTGTCCCCATCTTAAACTAACCTTTTCACTCTGTCCATTTTGATACCAAAATAAATCTTCTGCTAACTTGGCATAATTGATTTTTACATTGCTTTTAGATTTTAATATGCGTATTAAGTGTCTTAAATGTACGCTCAACTCCTCAACTGAAGCTGAAGTTATCATAGCATTAAATCTTCTATCTATAGAACTTGCACTTTCCCCGCCCCTTAAAGCATTTAAAGAATATCCTACATTTTTCCAGGCTAACCTATCTTTATTTGACAATTTTTTTTCATTAGAAATTTTTCTTTCTAAATTATCTTTGTCTAAATTATCGTCACTTTTTATTTTCTTATCATCTAAATTCTCCTCGTAAAAGAAATTTACGGATTCTTCTTTTCCTTGCTGATGAATTGCATAGAGTTGAAGTGAAGTAATAATAGCAAATTCTTCCTTTGTTAACTTCCCCTTATCATTTAAAAACTCTATCGGCATTTGTTCAAATACGATCGGCCAAACTTCAACTGATTTACTTAAATCTTGTCCTACTGAATTTCTTAAATGCGCAAAAATTGCTTTTGTACTGCTTATGTTGCGTGTATTATTAATTTTGGTTAAAATACTTGTCATAACTTCATACACACTTTTTACTGACTTCATTTCTTTATTCATATTTTCTCCCCCCTTCTATTTTTAAAATTTTATTTATACTTCCAACGAAATAGTTGTAAGCAGTTATTATATTTGACGTTCTTTTTTCATCTTCATTAAATTTCCCCATAACGTCTTTTTTTCCCGCCGAATAAAAAAGTTTATCCGCTTGTTCAATAATTATGTTCTTAAGTTCCTTTCTCCAAACCTTAATTTTCTCTTCTTTTTCATCATTTTCTCTTATATTTAATATCCATTCTCTAAATGGTACATCTACCGAGAAATATGCCTCGGTAGTTACTAACTCAACTAGCCTATCACTTTTTATATTTCTAACATTTGCAATTTCTTTTGCAAAGACCTTAAGTTCAAAATCTATAACTCTTTTTACCAAATCCACCTCATCATCTATTCTTTTAACCCATCCTATTTCTGAAGAATCTAGTAAAATTTCATTATAGATATTTAAAACATCATAAATCTCTCCATTGGGCATTGTAGATGCATCTTTATTGTATGACATTCCTACAGCCACAATTTCTGCAATATCATTTTTTATATAGCTATTTTCTACTAATTTATTGTACCACTGCATTATTCCTGGCCTTCTACTTTCGATTTCCACACCTTTTTTTACAAATACCTTTTTTCCACTAACACATAGTACTCCAAAGTTTCTCCAAAAAGCTTCATCATTATTATGCATTCTAGGTACATACTCAACCTCTCCGCCTTTAGATAACATACCTCTCCACATTGTCATAGGTTCTAGGAAAAAATTTGTAGACTCAATACCTGGCAACTGGACTGCAAAAAGAGTTCTTTTTTTATCTTTTATATCATTCACAAGCAAAAGTCTAGACCAAGATGTATAAAGTTCAGCTAAATTATCAGGTGTTTTATTAAATAAATCTTCTATTTTTTCTTCTAATTCTTTTTCCCAAATAGGTGTTTGTATTTCACTGTTATTTGATAATATTAAATTAAGCAAAAGAGTCTGCTTTAAATTCTCTCCCTGAAGATACAAACCTCCTAGTCCCATTAGCCAACCTTTACTAGCCGATTCCTTCATATTTGGAAATTTAGCCTTATCTCCAGTCCCTGTAAACCCTTGAAAAGTAATTATCCACCTTGTCAAACTTGCATCAGACAGATAATCTTTGTTTTCTTCAGTTATAGATGAAAATAACTCAATTTTATTATTACTTTCTGATAAAATCCTATTTACCAATCTAAAATTCAACTCACCTTTTTTAGTTATTTTCAGTTTCTCCATATCTTTTTCACTTATCTGATAAAAAGGATATTCCTCTCCGAATAAGTCAAATCTGTCGGACCATTTTTTTAAATATTCTCCAATGATGTCTGTAAACTTTTCTGATTCCCATAAACCTACCCAAGTCTGTTCAAGTTCAAATAAATAATCATCTTCATCGTCTTCATCTACTCCAACAACTGGAATGAATTTTTTGTCTAATTCCACATACTCATATGATTTTCCTCCTGCATCAAATCTTGAGTAAACTGTTTGCAATATTGATAGTAAAAATCTTAATATTGCAAAATTCTGTGCAGGTGTATCTCCAGCAAGATCCTTATATAAGTGAGCATTTTCAAATACTTCTAAAAGGGATACATTTTTTTCACTTCCTCTCTCATCATAAATTACACTTATCCATTTTTCATTTAGTAAATCATAACTTTTCATTTTCCACCACCTTTTCATATATCAGACCTATTTTATCACTGTAGGTCAACTTCCAGCCATTTAAAATGCACGAATTATTTTCATCAAGAATAATACCTAACGAACCTTTCAGCCAACTTTGATTTTGCCACTGCTTTAAATATATAAGATTAACTCTTTCAATTTCATTTATAGTTTTATCAATATTATATTCAGCGCTTATTGCATTTGGTAGTTTTATAGTCTGTGTTGCAAGTTTTTTTGCTATTTCAAAATCATCAATTTGATTCGAAATATTCTCATCTGTATCTAAAAAGGCATATCCATTCTCGACTTTTTTCACAAGTATAACTTCAATATTATCTACTCCATCTCTCACTTGTGCGCATCCACTTTCATCGGTCATACCTTGAGAAGAGTTATTTAACCACCCAATAAGATTATCGTTTTCCTCAACCTTTATCTTTTTCCTCTCAGAACTTAGCAAATAGTTTTCAGCTTTCTTTTTTTTGCTTTTATTAGATGTCTTATTTTTCAATCTAGCTTCCTTGTACTTTTCTAAAAGTTCCCCTTCAAATTCAATTAATTCTTCATCATCATACACTTTTTGCACCAGTATAGAAATATCCTTTGGTATCTCAATATTTTGCGGCAGATAATACTGTGTTCGAATTAAATGAAAATCTCCATATATGAATGAACTCCCTTTTTCAAAATCAAAGTTTTCTGAAGTCCCTAAGATATAGACTATTGGTTTTTCCAACAACTTTGGTCTTATTATTTTATGTCGGTGTAACCTTCCTATCCTTTGTATAATAAGATCCATTGGAGATAAATCTGTAATTAGTAAATCAAAATCAATATCTAAAGATTGCTCCAAAACCTGTGTTCCAATTATTATTTTCAATTTTGGTCTTTTAACACTTTTACCAATCCAATTGATTATTTTATTTTCCTTTTTAACCCTATCTGTAGCTAAAAAAGCAGAATGTATAATCTCGATATTTTTACTTCCAAATTCAAGCGATAGTTTTTCAGCCATCTGTTGAACCCTGCTCACAGTATTTAAAATAATCCCTGCTATTCCACCTCCAAAAAGATTTTCCTTCAAAATTTCGACTATATCATCATCTTCTATTCTTTCTACAATGACTTTTTTATCTATACTTTTTTTGCCAAAATCTCTTATCTGCCTTATCGAATTACCATCAGTATATGTGATTATTGGATATATAAACTTATCTTCATATAACTCACTAATATTTATTTCATATTTTTCAAACCCAGCCCCCTTTATATATTCTTTCACCATTTTTATACGCCTTTCAAAAGGAAGTGTTGCTGATAATATAACTACCGGAACATTATATTTTCCTAACCACCAAATTGCTCGGTACAAATACTGACTCATATATAAATCGTACGCGTGGACCTCATCTATTACAATTACTTTTTTTGAAATGCCTAAATGTCTCAAAAAAAGGTGCTTTTGTTTTA
>JBDHVM010000039.1:0-8839 GCA_039809725.1 Peptostreptococcus sp. | reverse complement strand
TGTCTATCAAATAATATAGCGGAGTTAAAAGAAAATCTTGGTGATATAGTAGTAGCATATAACTACAATGGAGAGCCAGTTACAGCAAGGGAGATAAATGCAAACGGTGCGATGGCTGCGGTACTAAAAGACGCGCTTAAGCCGAATTTAGTCCAGACTCTTGAAGGTACTCCAGCAATCATTCATGGAGGGCCTTTTGCAAATATTGCACATGGATGTAATTCAATTATTGCGACAAAAATGGCTATGCATATGGGTGATTATGTTGTAACAGAAGCTGGATTTGGTGCTGACTTAGGAGCAGAAAAATTCTTAGATATTAAATGTAGAAAGGCAAATATAAGACCTGATGCAGTAATTATAGTTGCAACAGTTAGAGCGTTAAAATATAATGGCGGTGTAAAAAAAGAAGACTTAAATGAGGAGAATTTAGAAGCACTAGAAAAGGGTCTTCCGAATTTATTAAAGCATATAGAGAATATTACAAAAGTATATAAATTACCAGCAGTTGTCGCAATAAATAGATTTCCACTTGATACAGAAGCTGAATTAAAGCTAGTTGAAACGAAGTGTAATGAACTTGGCGTAAATGTTGCACTTTCAGAAGTTTGGGCAAAAGGTGGAGAAGGTGGAGTAGAGGTTGCAAAAGAAGTTTTGAAGTTAATAGAAGAAGAGGAAAATAACTTTGAATTTTGCTACGAAGATGATATGACAATAAAAGAAAAACTAAATGCAATTGCTACAAGAATTTATGGAGCTGATGGTGTTGACTATACTAATGAGGCAACAAAACAAATAGAAGAGTTGGAAAAACTAGGTTTTGGTAATCTTCCAGTGTGTGTTGCTAAAACACAGTACTCTTTGTCTGATGATCAAACAAAGCTAGGTAGACCAACTGGTTTTAGAATAAATGTACGTGAGGCAAATGTATCTGCGGGCGCTGGTTTTATAGTAGTTCTTACTGGTGCGATAATGAAGATGCCTGGACTTCCAAAGAAACCTGCAGCAGAAAGAATAGATGTTGATGAAAATGGCGTAATATCAGGTTTATTTTAAGTGATAAAGAACTTTAAACGCATAAAAAATTAAGCTTAAGGGAGTGTTCAATAAAAAAAATTAGAACACTTCCTTTTTAATATAATTTTGAGGTGTTTAAAAGGAATTTAATTCGAAAGGGTAATGAAAGATTCTTTTTATGATATACTATCTATTGATAAATTTATTTAAAGATACTATTTATAAAGATGAAATTAGAAGGGAAGTAAATTATGGATAAGAAATATATTGATTTGACATTATGGGATTTTTCTGAAGAATTAGGCGCAAAAAAAACTATGCCAGGTGGAGGCAGTGCTGCGGCTTATGTTGCGACGCTTTCAAATGATTTGGCGTCGATGGTTTCAAATTTTACTTTGGGAAAGAAAAAGTATGCGAAGTTTGAAGGTGACATACAAAAAATATTAATTAAGTCAGGTGACCTTAAAAAAACAGTAATAGAGCTTGTTGATAAGGACGCAGAAGAGTTTTTGCCATTGGCAGCTGCATATAAGATGCCAGAGCAGACTGAAACTCAAATATATGAAAAAGAAATTGAAATGCAAAGATGCCTAAAAAACGCTACTATGGTACCTATTAAAGTATTGAGATTCAGCTTAGATATTTTAAGTCTACACGAGGAATTATTAGAAAAAGGTTCTTTAATGTTGGTGAGTGATGTTGGAGTAGGTGTACAACTTTTAAAAGCTGGTGTATTGAGTGCTAAATTAAATGTACTGATCAACCTAAAAGAGATAAAGGACAAAGACTTTGTTGGAAAATATTCTAAAGAAACTGATGAGATTGTAGAAGAAATCAGTGAAAAATGTGATAGAATATATAAGGGTGTTGTTAGCAAGTTAAAATAATACGGGAGAAGGTAATTTATGTTTCAAGAAAAAATGATGTTTGGTAAGAATGTTGCGGATTTTCTTACTGAAAGTATAATAGAAGATGTTGAAAAGCTAAAAAATGAAGGTTTTACACCAAAACTAGCGATGTTAAAAGTCGGAAATAAAGAAGAGGATGCCTCATATCAAAGGGGTGCAATAAATAGATGTAGAAAATGTGGTATAGAAAATACGGTTGTAGAACTGGATGAAAACTGTACACAGGCGGAGTATATTGAGGCTTTACAGAGACTAAATGAAGATAGAACAGTAAGTGGAATATTGTGTTTTAGGCCGCTTCCAAAACAGATTGATGAGGATATAGTAAAATACTACATAAATGAAAAAAAAGATGTCGACTGTTTTTCACCGATTAATCTATCAAAGGTTTTTTCGGGTGATAAGACGGGTTATTCACCATGCACACCTATGGGGGTTGTAGAAATTCTTAAGTATTATGGTGTTGAACTAACTGGAAAAAGCGTTGTAGTAATTGGTAGGTCTTTGGTGGTGGGTAAGCCTCTTTCAATGTTATTGTTAAGTGAAAATGCAACTGTGACAGTATGCCATTCGAAAACATTAAATCTAAAAGATGTAGTTTCAAACGCTGATATTGTAATATCGTGTATAGGTAGATTTGAAATGATAAATAAGGATTATATTAAGCCAGGGGCTGTGGTAGTAGATGTTGGAATAAATTTTGATGACAATGGAAAAATGTCTGGAGATATAGACTTCGAAGACGTAGTAAAGCAAGCATCACTAATAACACCAGTTCCAGGTGGGGTAGGTGCAGTTACTACATCTGTTTTAGCTAGAAATATTGTAAAGGCATGTAAAGTGTTAAATAAGTAGATTTAATAATATTAATATTTAATAATATCATAAGATGCAAAGAAGATACACGTAACATAATCGGTATTATGAAAAAAGAGGAGGGGCAATAGGTGTTTTCAAGATTTAATTTTAAAAAAGAAGAAAATGTTTCTACAATTTTGAGTACAATTGATAGATTAAAATACAAAATGATATTTTATTCATTCATAATTGGACTTATATCTGGACTTACGATTGTGGCTTACAGGATATTAGGAGAGCGACTGCTTCGTATGTTTATCAGACTTTGTACGAACACACCAAAAAGTCCTTTTTCAATAGTTTTGATTTTTGTGATGCTAATATTATCTGCATGGATAGTTGCGCTTTGTATCAAAAGAGAACCAAATATTTCTGGTTCTGGTATTCCTCAAGTTGAGGGTATTGTAACAAGAAAAATGGAAGTAAACTGGTTAAAAGTTCTAGTGTATAAATTTTTTGCTGGAATTTTAGTTTTGGGTTCAGGATTGTCAGTAGGTAGAGAAGGTCCATCCGTACAGATGGGCGCTGCGATCGGTGAAGGGGTATCAAGACATACAAATAAGTTAGATTATGAGCACAAGTATTTGCTGACAGCAGGAGCATCTGCAGGTCTTGCAGCAGCTTTTAATGCACCTATGGCAGGTGTAATGTTTGCTCTTGAGGAAGTTCACAAAAATTTTTCTCCGATAGTTTTACTTTCGGCTATGATTTCTGCCGTTACAGCAGATGTGGTGACAAAATCACTTTTGGGAATAAGTCCTTCACTTAGATTTGCAACATTAAACATAATGCCGATTGGATATTATTGGTCGTTAGTCTTACTTGGAGTGATGGTAGGTGCAAGTTCATATATTTTTAATAATGGATTATTATTTACAAAGCACTTATATAAAAAAATGCCTATCAAATTGGAATACAAAATAATGATACCTTTTGTTATTGCAGGAATACTAGGGCTTACATTTCCAGTTTTAGTGGGTGGTGGCCACACTTTAATAATGAGCTTGGGAACTGCAAAGATGGGGGTTGCTTTTATTTTGATGCTTTTGGTATTAAAATACCTATTCACTTTTATATCATTCGGATCTGGAGTACCAGGAGGGATTTTCTTTCCACTGTTAGCATTGGGGGCTTTAATCGGTATTGGATTTGGACTTATTTGTATAAAGTTTTTTGGTATTCCAAAAGAATTTCTAATAAATTTTGCAATATTGGCTATGGCTGGTCATTTTGCAGCGATAGTTAAAGCACCAATTACAGGGATAATACTAATATTCGAAATGACAGGTTCATTTGAACAGCTTCTTCCTCTTTCAGTTGTGGTATTTATTGCTTTGATTACATCGGATTATATGGGTGTAAAGCCAGTTTATGAAATGCTTCTAGAAGATATATTGAAGACAAATAAAACAAAGAGCTATCAAGGTGATGAGAATAAGAAAACACTAGTAGAGTTATCTGTTCATTTGGGAAGTAAGGTTGAAGGTAAATTGGTATCTGAAGTTGAGTGGCCTCAAAAGTGCTTAGTTGTAAGTATATATAGAGGTACAGAGGAAATTATCCCGAGAGGTAATACTAGAATTCGTGAAGGTGACTTATTGTTGATAATGGTAAATCAAACAGAATCTCCAAGAATGTTAGACTACTTAACGGGACTTACAGTACACGTATGATAAAGGTACTCAAATAGTGAGTGAGTTTTGGAGGTAAAAATGAGTGATTTAAATTCAAATCAGAAACTAGCAGTTGATCATATAAATGGTCCATGCCTAGTTTTGGCAGGGCCTGGATCTGGTAAGACAAAGGTCATTGCTCATAGGATTGTAAATATGATAAAGAATCACAATATAGCACCAACTAGGATATTGGCAATCAGCTTCACAAAGGCGTCTTCAGTTGAAATGAAGAGTAGAACCATTGAATTATCAGGAGATGAAAGTGCAAAAAAGGCTAACTTTGGCACATTTCATTCGATATTTTTTAGGATTTTAAGAAGATATTCAGGTGTAGAATTGGAGGATCTTTTATCTGAAAATGATAGATATAAGATTATAAAAAATATCCTGAGAATCATGAAAAAAAATAATTTTAATGACGATGAGATCGGTGATATTCTCAATGAAATTTCATATGTAAAAAATGAAATTATTGATGCAAGTGAGTATGAATCAAAAATATTTGAAGAGGATGAGTTTCAAAAAATATATTCAAATTATGAAATGCAAAAAAACGAGCTTAATAAAATTGACTTTGATGATATGTTGACAAAAACGTATCATCTTTTGATGGAAAATAAAGAAGTCCTAAATATTGTAAGGCAGGTTTTTAAATATATATTGATAGACGAGTTTCAGGATATAAATAAAGTACAATTTGAAATAATAAAGTTGATGAGTGAACCTGTTAATAATATTTTTGTTGTGGGAGATGAGGACCAAAGTATATATGGTTTTAGAGGTGCAAGGCCTGATTTTACGATAGAATTTGAAAAGTATTTTAATAATGCAAAAAAAATAGTGCTTAAAGTCAATTATAGATCTACCAAAGATATAGTAGAATTATCCCAAAAATTGATAGAGAAAAATAAGAATAGGCATGAAAAAAAAATAAATTCGATTAACAAAAAAAATGGAACGATAAAATATATATATCCTCTTGATACAGAAGAGGAGGCGAATTTTATTGCAAAAGAAATAAAGAAAAATGAAAATTATGATACCGCAGTAATATACAGGACTAACAGGCAAGCGAGAGCTTTTGCTGATGCTTTCATGGATGAAAAGATTCCGTTTATTCTAAAAGATTCACCAAGAAGTATTTATGATCATTGGGTATGTCAAGATATGATCGCATATTTGAGAGTTGCGATGGGAATTGGAACAAATATAGAATGGTCTAGGATTGTAAACAAGCCGTTTCGATATATTTCTAGGTCATCAGTAAAAAAAGCAATAGAAGGGGATGACTTTTTAGAGGCCTTGCTTAGTGATGAGGACATAAAAAAATATACAAAAAGGAATTTGCGAGATTTATACGAAGATTTGAATTATGTAAGAGGTCTTGCACCACAGTATGGTATATCATATATAAGAACAACCCTTGACTACGACAGATATATCTTGGATTATTGTCATGAGAGAAAGATGAAGTCAAATTCAGTAATAGATATTTTGAATGAATTTGAAAGTTCATCAAAGCAATTTAAGACGAATTTTGAGTTTTTTAAGCATATTGAAGAATCAAAAGAAGAAATAAAAAAAAGTTATCAAAAAAATAAAGAAATCGTAAAATCAAGTGATATTTTAAATGATGGAGTGGTTCTGTCTACAATTCATAGTATAAAGGGGCTGGAATTTGAAAGTGTGTATATAGCGGGAGTATTAGATGGTGTGATTCCATATAAAAATAATGATGAGATAGACTGTGAGGACATTGAAGAAGAAAGAAGACTATTTTACGTTGCTATTACGAGAGCTAAGGGCACTTTAGTCATAAGCTCTCCAAAAAAAAGATTTGGTAAAAATGCGAAAAAGTCGGAGTTTTTAGATGATTTGTTGTAACAAAAAGAAGGCGTTTTTCTATTGATATAAAAAAATATAGAATATTTATGGAAAAAAAATTAAAAGTATTGACAATGTAAGTAAAACATCATATAATTTAAAAATAAATGAATATATAAAACCTATGAAAAAGAGAGTAATCTAGATATAGTGTTCAGCGAGTTGAAATTTGGTGTGAGTTCAACGACGAAATCTAAGAAGAAGAGAACTTTTGAGGTTGCTACAGGAAATTAGTATGGTAGTAGGTTTCCCGCCTTAAGGGGTTGAGTGGACAGCATATAATCTGTCAATAAGAGTGGTAACGCGGTATATTCGTCTCTTGGTTTGTAAAGCCAAGGGATTTTTTTTATATTTTGAGTTGAGTTTTACTTAAAATAAAAAGGATATTTAGCAAAATTACATTTATTAAGATTATTTGGGTCAATAAGAGTGGTAACGCGGTATATTAGTCTCTTGGTTGGTGAACAAGGGAATTTTTTGTAAAAAAAAATATAATAATTTAAAGTGCATAATGCACAGAAAGAGGTAAAAATATGAAAAATGTATTAAAAAAATTAATGGTGTTAGGCTTAGCAGCAGTGGTTACAATAGGAATGGTAGGATGTGGAAAAAAAGAGGATAATTCGGCTCTTGCAAAAATAAAGAAGGATGGTAAATTTGTTATTGCAACATCTCCAGACTACCCTCCTTTTGAATTTTTAGTATCAGATGGCGGAAATAGTAAGGTTGTAGGAGCAGATATTGATTTTGCTAAAAAACTTGCAGATAAAATGGGCGTAAAGCTAGAGATTAAGACAATGGATTTTGATGCATTGATATTGGCGTTACAGGCAGGAAAAGTCGATGCCGTAATTACAGGTATGTCACCAAATGAAGAACGTAAAAAAGCAGTTGATTTCTCAGATATATATTTCAAGGGTGAAAATGGAGTTCTAGTAAAGAGTGCTGACGTAGAAAAGTTCAAAACTGAAGCGGATTTAAAAAAGGCAAAGTTAGGAGTTCAAAAGGGTTCTACTCAAGAAACATATGTAAAAGACAGCTTGAAACTTACAAACTATAAGGCGCTAGCTGCTATTCCAGACTTGGTAATGGATATGAAGAATGGAAATATTGATGCAATCGTGTTGAATGACAAGGTAGCAAAATTGAACTCTGGAAAGTATGATGGAGTAAAAGTTGTAGAAGGAATAAAGTTATCAAGCGATGGTGAAGAAGAGGCAATGGCAGTTGCAGTTAAAAAAGGTGACAATAAGGATTTATTGAAGCTAATCAATGAGGAAATTAAAGCTCTAAAGGATAGTGGAGAGTATGATAAAATTCTAGCTAAGGCAGTAGATATGGTGGCTAATCAGAAGAAATAAGTAAAGTGTAATGGGAAATGACGAAAATAACAGGCAAACAACAATAGATAAAAAGGCAATAAAAAGGCGATATAAAAGTAGTAAAAAGCGATAAAAAGGCAATAAAAAAGCGATATAAAAGTAGTAAAAAGCAATAAAAAGGCAATAAAAAAGCGATATAAAAGTAGTAAAAAGCGATATAAAGGCAATAAGAAAGCAATATTTATAAATAATAAATACAAGTAAGTAAAGAAGTATTAAAATATTAGTAAAAAATAACGAGAGAGAAGTTGAGGAGATTGTTATGGATTTTAGTTTTATACCTAAGTTTTATGGTTCATATCTCTCTGGAACAGCAATGACGATTGGAATTTCTTTTGTTGCGGTTTTGGTGGGATTTATAATTGGTTTGATAGTTTGTATTGGTAAAATATCGAATATCAAAATTTTTAGAATTTTAGCAAGTGCATTTATTGAAGTGATTAGAGATACACCACTTTTGGTTCAGATAATGATTATAGTATATGGATTTCCAACATTAGGTTTTGGTTTTCCAGGAATATTCGGATTTGACTCATCATTTACAGGTGGATTATTTGCACTTACAATAAATTCAGGTGCGTATATTGCAGAAATAATGCGTTCGGGCATTCAATCAATTGACAAAGGTCAGATGGAAGCAAGTCGTTCACTGGGATTTAATTATTGGCAGTCAATGAGATATATAATAGTACCACAGGCAATAAAAAATATTCTTCCAGCACTTGCAAACGAATTTGTAACATTGGTCAAAGAGTCTGCTATAGTATCTTTCATTGGTATTTCGGATATAATGTTTGTATCCACTGCAATAAAAAACTCAACTTACAATGGATTTGGACCTTATGTTTTTGCAGCATTAATATATTTTGTCATAACATTCTCATTATCAAAGCTTATTGGCAAAATGGAAAAAAATATGTCAATAGAGAAGTAGGAGGGCGTTATGAGTGAAAAAGAAGTGTTATTAAAGATTGAAGGTTTAGATAAATGTTGCGAATATCTTGAATTAATAAATGGAATTGATAATGAGATTGAAGAGGGTGAGAAAATAGTAATAATATGACATTGAGTTGCTGAAAAAAGTACAATACTTGGATGTATAAATTAGCTAGAA
>JBDHVM010000038.1:0-8971 GCA_039809725.1 Peptostreptococcus sp. | reverse complement strand
TATGGGTGCATAGCTCAGCTGGATAGAGCAACGCCCTTCTAAGGCGTGTGTCCGGGGTTCGAATCCCTGTGCGCTCATTTTAATAATTATGTTGGGGATTAGCCAAGTCGGTAAGGCACATGACTTTGACTCATGCATCCGTGGGTTCGAGTCCCGCATCCCCAGCCAATTATTTTTTTTTAGAAAAAATCTAACTTCATATTTGAAATATTTATGTGGAGAGGTGTCCGAGTGGTTTAAGGAGCTGGTCTTGAAAACCAGTGATGCTTAACGGCACCGTGGGTTCGAATCCCACCCTCTCCGCCAGAAATGCCTAGATAGCTCAGTCGGTAGAGCAGGGGACTGAAAATCCCCGTGTCGGTGGTTCGATTCCGCCTCTAGGCACCAAAATAATGTGGCGGTATAGCTTAGTTGGCTAGAGCGTTCGGTTCATACCCGAAAGGTCACAGGTTCAAGTCCTGTTACCGCTACCATATATGGATCATTAGCTCAGCCGGGAGAGCACCTGACTCTTAATCAGGGTGTCCAGGGTTCGATCCCCTGATGATCCATTTTTTTTATATAAAAAATGGCGACATAGCCAAGTGGTAAGGCAATGGACTGCAACTCCTTGATCTCCAGTTCGAATCTGGATGTCGCCTTTAAAGCTTTTTTCTAGATTACTGTTTAAGTACATTAAAAATATACCCAATAAATAAAGGTATTTATTATTTTGGAAAAGTGTACTAATGTGAAAAGTGTTTTGCTAGATCAAGACTTTACGGTTTTTTCTTCTCGTGTTATAATGTGTAAGTATCATTTATATATGTGCTCATAGCTCAACTGGATAGAGTACTTGACTACGAATCAAGGGGTTGTGGGTTCGAGTCCCGCTGGGCGCATTGATTTTGCTATAATTCTAATATAATTAGGGTTATAGTATTTTTTTGTATAAAAACTAAAAATGGAAAAAAAGAAGTATGAGGAATTTTGATTAATGAAAAAATAGAAAAATAATAATTACTTTGTTATAATTATATGTAAAGGGTGGGGGTGATTTTGTTGTATATATTAATTATTTTAATAGCAGTTGTTGCAATTGGTTTTTTTGTATTATCTAGTAATAATAGAGTAGGGTTGAACAAATCATCATCAACTTTCAAGAAGGATGGTTTTAGAAGATATACAGACGAAATAGAGATTATTCATTTGAGTGATATACACTATTTTTCATCAAAATTGACAGATTATGGGGAAAGTTTTAAATCAAATATAGAAAAAGATGACGCAAAGGTTGTAAGATATGTCGAAGAAATTATGGATGCATTTATTTTGGAAATGGTCAAGAAAAAACCAGATATTATTATAATAAGTGGAGATCTTACTTATAATGGAGAGAAAGATAGTCATGAGGACCTTGCAAAAAAATTAAAGATTCTAAAAAATAGAGGTATACAAGTTCTTGTAATTCCTGGAAATCACGATATAGATAATGAAACTTCAAAGAAATTTTTTGGAGATGATGAGCTTGTGGCTGAAAATATATCAGTGGATGATTTTAAAAGGATTTATGCGGAATTTGGATATGCAGATACAGAGGATATAATCAGTAGAGATAAAAAATCACTGAGCTATATCTTTAATTTCAAAGGTGTATTAAATATTCTTATGCTAGATACAAGTACAGGAAAAAATAACCAGTATATAACAAATTCTGCATATAAATGGATAGATAAAAATATTAAGAGTATAAAAAGAAATAATGAGGGGGTAATTTCTGTCACTCATCAAAATATACTAGCTCATAACAAAATTTTTGTATCTGGATATAAAATAACAAATAGCTCCAAGTTGGTTGAAATTTTTAATAAAAATAATATAAGATTAAATTTAAGTGGTCATATGCACTTACAGCATATTTCAGAATATGACAGCGTGTATGATGCAGCTGTAGGCTCTATATCACTTTATCCTAATTTATATGCTGAAATAAAAATAGACATGAGAAATAGTATAGCATATCAAACAAGAGCCGTTGATGTTTCATTTTGGACAGAAATGTATGGAAAAACAGATCCTCTGCTGATTGATTTTGAAAAAACTGCAAAAAATTACTTTATTAAATGCACTGAAGATCAAGTATCATTGGCAATAAGGGATTTAGATTTGGATAAGGATGAAAAGAAGAAGATGTTAGATTTTATGATAAATACAAATTTGGAGTACTTTTCTGGAACAATGAGTAGAAATGTGGATTTGACGATTGAACATGAAGGCTACAAGCTTTGGCAAAAATACTGTGAAAAAACATTTATGGCGACATATCTAAACAGTATATACACTGAAAAGTCAAATGATTACAGTAAATTAGTAATAAAATAAAAAATAGATCATTTAACAAAAAGGCCTAATAGAAAAGCAAAAATGCTAACTATTAGGCTTTTATTAGCGTCCCCGAGACGATTCGAACGTCCGACACCCGCCTTAGGAGGGCGGTGCTCTATCCTGCTGAGCTACGGAGACATATTTTTCATAAAAAGACGTAACTATATGTTATCATAAATTGTGTGAATTTACTAGAAAAAGTACAGATATTATATCAAAAAAGTAAAGGCATTTCGTATAAAACTTGGACAGGAATTAGCTATAAGTAAAATGAGAAAGGTGAGTAGATATATTTTAAAGTCATATCATACTCACCTATGTTAATAAATAGTTCAAATTTTCACCCAATTTCCTTTAGAATAATTTTTATTATACTCTTGGGAAATTAGTCGAATAACATTATCATTCTATAAAGTAGATTTCTCTTTAACTGTTCTTCTCTATTAGGCATAGAGCTGACATCCTGAGAAGATTCCTTTACGCTAGACATTCTCTTTTCATCGATTATTAATTGTTTTTTCATTTTACTACCTCCTATAAATTAGTTTTTTGTTATAATATTATCCGTTCCTTAAGTTCATTATAACACTTTTGATTAAAAGGTCAATACCTTTTCACAAGAATTTTTAGTAAGGATTTTATAAAAAATACACAATCAATAGAAAGTAAATTGCCCAAACAACAGAAGTTAATAAAATAATAAAAAATGTTAAAAAGTTATTAAAAAGTTTTTTAAATTAAGTTAAATTGCAAAAAAAATTTCCCATAAAAATAGGGAAACTTTAGTGTAGTATATAGTTTTTAAAAATATTTTAATCAACCTGTTTCATCATTCTCTTTAGAATGTCTAGTTGCAATTTTTTCTTTGTAATATCAACATTTGCTATAACGACAATCAGATATATTTTATCTTCAAATTCGTCCCATTTGTAAGCCGATGAGGATTCTATTGTGTATTTTGGGAAAAATTCTAAAAACTCACTTGTAAGAGATTCTGCTTTTTCAAAAAAATTATCAACAGAATTTTCATCATTCCAATCAAAATTACCATTTTCATCTACATTTTCTACTGCTATAGACAGTTTAAAACTCATAACATCTTCTCGTTTAGTAGCTTTTGTGAGATCTGTTTCTACAGTAAATTCAGTTTCTCCATTTATTCTCTTTCTAATATCATCACTACTTATAATATCATCTCTAAAAATAACATACATAACTTTTTATTTCCCAGTTGCATTATTTAATAACTGGAAATTTCCTCTCCCCCACTCTGTGAGTTATAATCGGACTAAAAAAATGCGCCTAGTAGGACTTGAACCCACAACTCACAGATCCGAAGTCTGCAGCTCTATCCAGTTGAGCTATAGGCGCAATTCTAAACCAAATATATTATAACATATTTATCAAAAAAATTGATAAATAATTTTCAAAACTAATCTAAAAGTTCAACTATAGTGATATAATAAAACTATGGGTATGCAATTCAGTAAAAATATTGATGTGTACAAAAGATTTTTTGGGAGGTTGTCATGAAAGAAAAGGTTTTATCGAGGTTTTTAAACTATATTTCTGTAGATACAGAGTCAGATCCATATTCAGAAGTTTGCCCGTCTACAGAAAAGCAATTTAATTTAGCAAGAATACTTGTGAAAGAGCTTGAAGATATTGGATTAGAAGATGTTGAGCTTGATGAAAGATGTTATATTATGGCAAGATTACCAGCCAATACTGAAGGTGTTTGTAAAATAGGATTTATTGCACATATGGATACAAGTCCAGATATTTCAGGAAAGAATGTTAAACCTAGAATAATAGAAAATTATGACGGTAAAGACATTGTATTAAACGAAGAAAAGGGGATTGTTACAGCATTAAAAGATTACCCAGAAATTGAAAGATTTAAAGGACAGACTGTAATAGTGACAGATGGAAACACGCTTCTTGGTGCTGATGATAAAGCTGGAATTGCCGAAATAATAACGGGTATAGAATATTTAAAAAATCACCCAGAAATAAAGCATGGAGATATTATGGTTGGATTTACTCCAGATGAAGAAATTGGTAGAGGAGCAGATTTCTTTGATGTTAAAAAGTTTGGTGCAAAATACGGCTACACACTTGATGGTGGAGAAATGGGAGAACTTGAGTATGAGAATTTCAATGCAGCATCAGGTATAGTTAAAATAAAGGGAAGAAATGTTCATCCTGGCTCAGCGAAAGACAAGATGATAAACTCAATTTATATTGCAAGTGATGTTATGGAAGTTTTTCCAAAATCAGAAAGACCAGAAACAACAGAAGGGTATGAAGGTTTCTATCATTTAAATGAAATCTCAGGTAATGCAGAGGATACAACTCTTACTTATATTATACGTGACCACGATATGGACAAATTCAATTCAAGAAAAGAGTTTTTTAAAAATGCAATAGAAGAGTTATCAAAAAAACACAATGGTAGAATCTCTTTTGAAATTAAGGATAGCTATTTTAATATGAGAGAAATAATAGAAAAAAATATGCTTGTTGTAGATATTGCAGTAGACGCTATGAAAGAGATTGGAGTCAAGCCAAATGTAATACCAATCAGAGGTGGAACAGATGGAGCAAGACTTTCATTTATGGGACTTCCTTGCCCAAACCTTTTTGCAGGAGGAATAAATTTTCATGGAAGAAACGAAATGGTAAGTGTAGAAGCTCTGGAAGCGGGTGCAAAATTGGTAGTTAAAATTGCAGAAATGTATGCTACAAAGGGAGTAGAATAATAGGCCTAAAAGAAACGGTACACGATTTAATAAATTGTGTACCGTTTCTTTTATATTAAAGGGATTATAACTCGTCTAAGATGTCCCCCTCCTCTAAACAAAGTGTAGGTGGCGGGTACATTTTGGATCTTCAGGCGGTGAGCAAATCTCGCATCGTTGAAACGCTTATGTCGAATTTTTAGCTAAAGCTAAAAATTCCTTGAGCTTTGTCTTGTTATAATTTTATATAGATAAAAAATGAGATTGTTTTTACCTTATAGCACTCTCTGATTCTATATGAGCTGCAAACAATTTTGCATGTTTTTCTATATTTTCAACTTCATTTATCTCACCTTTGTCATTTGCTATTTTCATAATACAAAATCTAGGGGGAAGCTGAAAAGTTTTATTCATGTTAAGTGCACCGATTATTTGGTAGGCAAGGGAGTCGCTTCCTGAGTGTCCAGATACGATTATTGCAAAAATATTTTTATCATAAAATTTAGTACGCCTAAATAGTGCGGTTAATCTGTTTATTACAGCTGTTATATTTGCTCCTATTGCATCATTATAGTTTGGACATACAAGTACAATGGAGTCGGATTCTTCTATGGCAGGGTAGAGTTCATCAACCATGATTCCTCCATATACGCAGTCTCTATTCGTTCCAAAGTGTTTACAAATTGAGTATTTACAACCGATACAATCAGGAATTAATCCATTTCCAATATCTATAGTTTTTACTTTTGAATTTTTTATATTTGCACTTATCATATTCCAAAGTCTCAATGTATTAGAATCACCTGTACTTGAGTGAATTGCTAATATTTTTTGAGTACGGGACCATTTTTTAGGATAAAAATTTTTTAAATCCCTGCTAAGTTCAACACTGCTTTTAATCATAGCCTCTTCTAGTGTAATTTTATGTTTTTTTACAACGGTTCTAAGATTTATTAAATCCTTTGTTAATTCAACAAAAGGTCTTCCCATAAATCTTACACCACATTTGTTTAACTCAAAAATAACTTTCCTAGCTGCAGTTTTTGAGTAGAGGCTAGAGTTTGAATTCACTAAAACAGCGCCACAAGCCCCGTCAAATAAAAACGGTGAAAATTTTTTAATTACCGAGATTTGTTGATAGATTTCATTAGAAAAACCAAACTCATCGGTTTCCATCACAACAAGTATTTTTTTTAGGATATTTGAATTAGAAAAAGTATCGATTTCAGATTTTAATTGAGCCTTTTTATTTATATCCTCATTAATTATTATATTATACTGCTCTAGATACTCCTCATAGGAAAGAAACTCAAAATCTTTTTTAAAAGAAGAGAGCATATCTGACAAATTTTTTGAAAGCTTATCAGATTTTATTACGAGTAACTTTTCCTTTTTGAGAGAGTTGCTGTTCAACATATCTTATCATCTCCATCCATATAGTCTGAACATACATATTTATTAAAGCTTTGTCTTTGTGTATATTAAAATAATATCTTAATAATATAAAATATTACACTTTAATATATAAAATGATATTTTAATTTAACGTTATATAATAATCTTATTTTAAATGATTATTTAGGTTTGATCTTAATAGTATCTTTTTGAAGGTATTTATAGGTTGAGTTTATTCTTTCTTTTAATAATGTATCTAAACTCAAAGACTCCCACTCTTGCCCACATGGTGTGATACGGTTTTTCATTCCAAAATACACTCCACCAATCATGACGCTGCTGTAGTGCCAATCTCCATTTAAGCAACTTATTATTGAAAGTGAGCCAGAAGAGTATGCAGGTGCTATATACGGTTTAAAACCTATTTCTCTTACCTTCAAATTAGCTTCTCTTGTCATTTTAGTGAGTATATTTGATTTTTCATCGTCATAATTTAACACGCTATTGGCAATTATAAGACCTTCGCCATGCGGACCAAATGAGCGACCCTCGTCTAGATATTCTAATGCCTTACTTTTTTTTGAATAATAAATGGCACGGGCATTCATTACTCCTAGACCAAAGCCTTTTATATTTTCAGGAGCAATTCCACGCATATCAAAATCTCCATTTTCATCTAGGTTACTGTATTCATAGACAGCTCTACATAAGTGGTCAACAGGATCTGAAACAACGGCAAAAATACCTTTAAACTCATTTTTTCGAGCTTCTTTGGCATAGAAAGAAATTATATCTCTATTTGCATCGAGCTGAGCAAGTCTGACATCTATTTTTTCATCACCAATTGCGGGCACGTATTTTGATGCTGCAAATATAAACATATCGCAGTCAAACAATTGCTCTGGAGATAATATGTGTATATCAGGATACTCCGAGTTAGTAAAGGCTGGATAAATCTGGTTGATCTCCATTTCTAATCTTGATAGTGTATTTTCATTTCTTGAATAAATTCCGATATCTGAAATAGTATCATATCCCAACAGACGCAATCCAATTAGTAGGTTGAGACCCACGTCACCTAAACCAACTATATTTACACGTTTTTTCAATTTAATAACTGTTGAAAATGCATCTTTATAATTTGAATGTGATATATTTACCACCTTAATACCTAAAAGTGATTTAAAAATATTATTCTTTAGCATTTCCTTTACTTCTTCTATTTCGTTGTCAATATATATATCTCCTTCTGACTCTTTGTCAAAAAGAAGAGTATTTGGATTAGATAGTGAATAAGATCGTTTATTGTTGTATGGATTTATCTCTAAAATGATGTACTTATTATATTTATGATAACTTTCAAGCAACTCTACTTGATGATTTGTACTATCTAGGTTAGTTGTGATAATAGTTGGATTTTCTAGCTTACGTAATCCTTCTTTACTTAGCTTTTTCGGGCAGATAAATAGGCTTTTTTCTGATTTGTAGTAGAACATATTTTCCTCCTTAGCAAATATATGGAGCTTTAGTAAAAGCAAGCCATTTAAGTATATTATAGCATAGAATATACCCCCCATAGCTGTATATGGGAGGTATATTTTAATTTTATATAATTTTACCAAAGATAAAAACCCACTAAGGTGTTTCAACAAATGGTGTTTATTCACTCAGTTTTTTATCTGAATATTATGTTTCTAAGTCGTTTCAAACTCTCTAAATCTTTAATCAAGTGATCTGAAGGCTTAGAATCTAGGCTATGTATAATATCAGATCTAAAACTACCAGATCTTGGCTCTGTAAATACGTTACCCATTTCTCTTAGTGTAAAGTTTCTCTCATAGATAATACGGTATTCTTCCTCAATCGCCGTATGAATATCAATAGAGTTTTCTATACAGATTTTAGAAAGTTCGTATATTGATTTTGTATCAACATCTCTTATAAATCCAGGAGAAGCATATGGCAAAATAAAATTTATTGAGTTAAGTATATTTGAACTTTGATTTGCCTCTGATACTATGCTATCTCCTCCTATATAAGGATATAGGTTTCTTTCATTAAACCAAATTCTAAGATTTGGGATAAAGTACACACTATCAACATTTCTTTCTTGTATATCCATGAGCTCTTTTCCTCTGCCTGACATGATGCCAAATATCAGCATCAAAACAGGAACATCCTCTTGTTTAAAAATCTTGTCTATAGCACTAATTCTATATCCTTTATGAAGAAGATCATCAGAAAGTATAACCGGCCTATCAAAAGCCTTTATCATTTTCACCTGATTGCTAAGCGAAAGATAATGTGGGTAAGTTTCTATATCAAAATGGTCAAGCTCGTCATCAAAAACTTTTTCGGTATGTAGAAACTTTGTGACTGTATTTGGAACCACAGTTCTCTCAAGTGCAGATCCAAATGGCACGCACATATTTTTACCAAGTTTTCTAGGCTTTGACTCAACACTTTTAACC
>JBDHVM010000037.1:0-9071 GCA_039809725.1 Peptostreptococcus sp. | reverse complement strand
CTTGAGCTTTGTCTTGTTATAAAGTGAGGGGTGGTTTGATGGCAAGGAAAAAAATGACTGACGAAGAGAAAAAAATATATTTGGAAAAGAAAAGACGAGAGCGTGAAATATGGGCAGCGTATGAAGAAGTCCGAGATGAGTTTGTTGAAGAATTTGAAAAATCGTTAGAAGATCCAGATGTTGTTGCTTATGCTGATATGATGGAAGAAATCGATAAAGGGTTAACCTACGAGCAACAGATTGATTTTTTAAATGAAAGACTAGCTACAAGAACCTATGATGAGGAGAAATCAATAATTGAAAAATATAAAAAGATTGCAGGGTTAATATAACTTGGCGAAGAGCGCGCCTCGTTGAAACGCTTATGTCAATTTTTAGCTAAAGCTAAAATTCCTTGAGATTTGTCTTGTTATAACTCGGCGAAGAGCGCGCCTCGTTGAAACGCTTATGTCGAATTTTTAGCTAAAGCTAAAAATTCATTGAGATTTGTCTTGTTATAACTCGGCGAAAAGCGTGCCTCGTTGAAACGCTTATGTCGAATTTTTAGCTAAAGCTAAAAATTCCTTGAGCTTTGTCTTGTTATATTTGTCTTGTTATAATAGATACGTAAAAATAAAAAAGAAACTTTATCTTATATAAAATAAAGTATATATATGCTACAAGGGATAGAATTAAAATGAAAAATATAATTAAAACGAAAAAGAAAGAGAAAAGAAAATTACCAATATTTGGGGTCGGTCCAGTATATGTTTTAACTTGTCTAGTGATGACAATTTCTGCTTTGGTGTTTGACTTTTATGGTTTTCTTATGATAGGTGAAATACTGTGGGCTAAAATTGCTATGATAGTTCTGGGAGTGATATTTATCATAATAGGTATTGTTTTATGGATAAAATCTGTAATATTTCAGAAAATAGTTAGTGAAATAAAAGAAGGACATCTAGTTACTGATGGAGTATATGGTATTGTTAGAAATCCAATATATTCGGCATTTACACTTGTGTTCACAGGAGTATTGTTCTTGGCGAGCAATTTATTTTTATTGATTTTACCATTTATATTTTGGGCTTACCTTACAATATTGATGAAATACACAGAAGAAAAATGGCTACAAGAAAAATTTGGAGATGAGTATATAAAATACTGCAAGCAAGTTAATAGAGTAATACCTTGGTTTAGAAAAAAAGGTGATTTTTGAGTAGTGTAATTGTATTTATGAAGGAGTGATAATAATGTTATTTTTAGAATATCCAAAGTGTTCAACTTGCCAAAGGGCAAAAAAATGGTTATTAAATAATGATGTAGTTTTTACGGAACGTCATATTGTAGAGGAAAATCCTGCATACGATGAGTTAAAAGAGTGGTATGAAAAGAGTGGTATGCCTTTAAAAAAGTTTTTTAACACGAGTGGAAATGTTTATAAAGAGCTAAAACTGAAAGACAAATTGCCTACTATGAGCGAGGAGGAGCAGTTAAAATTGCTTTCAACTAATGGTATGTTGGTAAAAAGACCAATATTAATAAAAGAAGACAGGGTAGTTACTTGTTTGAAAGAGGAAGAGTTGAGTATGATAATAAAAGGGGTTTAACTATGGGTAAAAAGTTGGCAATAATATGTTCAATTATTATTTCAATTGCATTAACAGCTTGTAATAAAACTGAGAACAAGTTAGATCTTCCAGAGGCAAAAGATATTAAGGGTGTAGAAATCATCGACAGCAAAACAAAGAAAAAGCTAATAATTAACAGTGAAATTGAAATATCAAAAATAGTAGATAACTTGATTGATGGATCGAGAGGTACAAGAAAAGAAAGCGTAAATGATGCGCCTACAAATGTAGATTCGTTTATTACAATTTCTTTTATTAATAAGGATTCGGATAAAAATCAAGTGAGTGTACATATTTACAAAAAATGGTGGGATATCTGTTATTTGGAGAGACCATATTTAGGAATTTGGAAAATAAAAAAAGATGTATATAATCAATTTCATTCAAAACTTGTAGCGAAATGAGATTTCCTCACCGCTTGAAGATCCAAAATGTACCCGCCACCTACACCTTGTTTAGAGGAGGGGGACATCTGTGCCAAGTTATACAATGAAAATATCATCAAAAATAATGCGAAATTAAACAGTATGATGAGGGTACCAAAATGCATTTTAAAAAAGTAAAGGGGATATTATCTTCAAAGAATGGGATGAATTTATTTAGAGGATGTACTCATGGGTGTATTTATTGCGACTCTAGAAGTAAATGCTATCAGATGAACCATCAATTTGAAGATATAGAAGTAAAAGAAAATGGAATTGCAATTTTAGAGGAAAGCTTAAAACGAAAGAGGAAAAAATGTATGATTTCCTTGGGATCTATGACAGATCCGTATATTAAAGAGGAGTTAGAGTTAAATTATACAAGAAAAGCACTTGAACTGATAAGTAAATACGGATTTGGCGTAACGCTCATAACAAAGTCGGACAATGTATTAAGAGATTTAGATTTGTTTAAAGAGATTAATTCAAAGGCAAAATGCGTTATTCAGATGACCTTAACGACGTATGATGAAGAACTTTGTAAAAAGTTAGAACCCAATGTTTCAACAACTAAAGAAAGAGTTGAAGCTTTAAAAACATTGCGAGATGAAGGCATACCTACTGTAGTTTGGTTGACTCCTATATTGCCGTTTATCAACGATACCGAGGAAAATATTCTTGGAATTTTAAAATATTGCAAAGAGACAAAGGTATACGGAATAATATGCTTCGGTATGGGACTTACACTTAGAGATGGAAACAGAGAATATTTTTATTCACAGTTAGATAAAAAATTTCCAAAGTTGAAAGAACGATATATCATGGAATACGGAGACAGTTATATAATTAATAGTAAAAACAACAGAAAACTAATGAATTTACTCCACGAGTTTTCTGAAGGGAGTAACATTGTACATGACAATGAAACAATATTTAATTATCTAAATTTATTTGAAAGTAAGGAAAGTTTAAGTCAACTGAGTTTTTTTGATTAAATTTGGAAAAATAATAGTATTTTAAACAAAAAATATTTGCTTAAGATCATTTTTTTAGGGAATAAATCTATTAAGTAATTCAAATTAAAAAAATAAAAAAAAAGAATAAAATTTTATAGGAGGATGATTCTATGTTAAGTGAAAAGTTTTTTGAAGTGTTAGAAAATGAAGGTGTTGTTTCAATAACTTCTTGGGGTGATGATGTTCCACACGTTACTTGTACTTGGAACTCATATTTAGTTACAAAGGATAATAATAAAATATTGATACCTGCAGCAGGAATGAATTCGACTGAAGCTGATGTAAAGGTGAATTCTAGCGTTATATTGACTTTAGGTTCTAGAGACGTTGAAGGTTTCAACGGATATCAAGGTACTGGATTTAGGGTAGAAGGTAAGGCAGAATTTTTATCTGAAGGAACATACTATGATGAAATGTTTGAGAAATTCCCGTTTTTAAAGAGGGTTCTTCAAATAACTGTAGAATCAAGTAAGCAGTTGTTATAAGAAAATAGTTTAAGATTGTTGAACTGAAGAGTAATACGAAGATTTTTTGTGCATATTTATTAAGTAAAATAGACTGGACTGACGGTTTTGAAATAGCCGCTGGTTCAGTTTTTATTTTCTTGGTATCTTACTAAATAATGACAAATTAAAATACAAAAATGCTCTTTACATTATCCACTTTAGATAGGATAATATAAGATATAGTATTATTTCTAATTATATTATTAGGTAATGATACAAATATAATTTTATAATAATATTGTGTTGAGTTGTTAAGATGAATAATGAAAATAGTGTAGAGGATTTAAAAGAATCCAGAGAGAAAGAAATTGTAAAGGTAAGTATCATCACGATTATAGTGAATCTGTTGTTATCTGCTTTTAAGGGTACTGTAGGGTTTATCTCAAATTCAGTGGCTATTCAAGCTGATGCGATAAATAGTTTAAGTGATGCTCTTGCAGCGATTGTGACAATTATTGGGATTAAATTATCTGGTAAGGATCCGAATGAAAAACATCCACTTGGATATGGTAGATATGAATATTTAAGTGATGGAATTGTAGCATTTTTGGTAATATATGCTGGTATAACTACATTCGTAGATAGTATTAAAAAAATTATAAGCCCAGGGAAAGTAGAATATGATAGTATTACTCTTGCGGTGCTTGTTGTCGCCGTGATAGTGAAAATTGCACTGGGAATGCACGAACAAAAGGTTGGAGAAAAAAATAATTCAAACGCTTTGAAGGCTGCAGGTGTTGATTCGATATCCGATTCAATTGTAACTTCGGTAGTATTTGTAAGTGCAATTTTGCATATGATGTTTAAGATAAATGTTGAAGCATACTTAGGTCTAATAATTTCTGTAATGATTATAAAATCAGGTTTTGAAATGTTTAGAGAGACTATTGACGAAATCTTAGGAAATAGAATTCAGGGTGATTTGATTAATGCAATAAAAGGTACTCTTTCTGATAATGAAAGTGTATATGGTGCTTTTGACTTGGTTCTTCATGCATATGGACCAGAGAGGTACATTGGATCAGTGCACATAGAAGTTCCATCAACTCTTACAATGGAAGAACTTGACTTTTTAGAGAGAAAATTGACTGCAGATGTTTACAGAAAGCATGGAGTGTTCTTGTCAGGAATAGGTGTTTATTCGGTTAATGTAGTAGATGAGGATGTAATAGCACTTAGAAATAGAGTAACAGAGATAGCAGTATCTTACGAACATGTAATGCAGCTTCATGGATTTGTGGTAAATATGAAAGAAAAAGAACTAAGATTTGACTTGGTAATAGATTTTATGAGTGAAAACAGTGATCTTTTGATCAAGAAAATTAAAGAACATGTAAAATCGGAATATCCAGACTTTGAAGTGAGTATTCAAAAAGATATAAATGTAGACTTATAACTCGTTGAAACGCTTCTGTAGATTTTTAGCTAAAGCTAAAAATTCCTTGAGATTTGTCTTGTTATAACTCGGCAAAGTTCAGCCTCGTTGAAACGCTTCTGTAGATTTTTAGCTAAAGCTAAAAATTCCTTGAGATTTGTCTTGTTATAACTCGCCAAATAAGTTTTTATATAAGGAGAGGATTATATGATAAAAAATGAAATACAACAATTTCTTTTTGAGAATAAAGATGAGGAGTATGCGAAGTTCCAAATAAAGTTAATACCAACTATTAATCCTGAATCTGTAATTGGTGTAAGAACTCCAATACTTAGAAATTATGCAAAAGAATTGATAAAAAGAGATGATATTGATTGTTTTTTGAATGATATACCTCATAGGTATCATGAAGAAAATCAACTTCATGTTTTTGTATTATCATTATATAAAGATTTTGAAGTATTGATGCCTTGCGTTGAAAACTTTTTGAAGTATATTGATAATTGGGCGACTTGCGATAGTTTTTCACCAAAAAATTTCAAAAAACATAAATCTGAATTATTGGTGTATATAAAGAAGTGGTTAAAGTCGAGTGAAATATACACAGTAAGATTTGGTATTGGAATGTTGATGGGGAATTATTTGGGAGAAAATTTTGATATAAAATATCCTGAGATGGTGTCAAAGTTAAGGTCTGATGAATACTATATTAATATGATGATAGCATGGTATTTTGCTACTGCACTGTCAAAGCAATATGAGGATATATTACCGTTTATAGAGGATAAAAAACTTGATAAATGGACGCATAACAAGGCTATTCAAAAAGCAATAGAAAGTTATAGAATATCATCTGAGCAAAAGGAATATTTAAAAACACTAAAAGTAAAATAAAAGTATTACCTATAAGAATGATATGTACCCTCTTTACTGGATAAACCAGTGAGGAGGGTATTTTTTTATTAGGTAACTAATTAAGAATATTTGTGATATAATTAAAATACTAAATAGTATACATATTATTCGAGTGATGATAATAAATTGTAAAATATGAATTAAAAAATAAAATTTTTTATTCTATTACAGCCTAAAAAATACAGCTTTAAATAAAACTACAGTTTTAGATAAAACGTATTACTGATAAAGTTTTGATAATGTGGGCTAGATAGCATAAAAATAGTTTTATGTAATTTATCGTATATTTATGTAATTTATTGTATAAAGGAGGTAAAAATGAAAAAAAAGAACATGCTTTGGACAATAATTAAATATGTATTACTGATAATTTTTTCATTTGCTACGGGTATTTTTCTTGGATGGATATCATATAAGTTCAATTTTGAAATGAAGTTCACAACTATTGGATTAATTTGGATTGGTATTTCGATAATAATAGCTATATATTTTCAAATTATTTTACACGAGTTTGGTCATATGATTTTCGCACTCATGTCGGGGTATAAGTTTATTTCTTTTAGAATTGGCAGTGTAAACATTGCTAGGGGTGAAAGTGGGAGATTATCTATAAAAAAATTATCAATTATGGGAACTGGTGGGCAGTGTTTAATGGAGCCTCCTAAGCTTAGAGGAGGGAAGTTTCCGTTTAGACGGTACTTTTTGGGTGGCTCTTTAATGAACGTAATTGCAGCAATTTTATTTATTTTCTTATCAATAGTTTTTAGGGAAAGATATTACTTAAACGTTCTTTTTTTTATAATTGGATTTATCGGGATTTTTTTTGCAGTGACAAATGCCTTTCCTATGATAATGCAAGGTACGCCAAATGACGGATACAATGTTTTTAAACTGAGCAGTAGCCACGAATCTATTAGGTATTTATGGATTCAATTAAAAATATCATCAGAATTTTACAGAGGTGTGCGATTGAAAGATATGCCAGAGAAGTGGTTTATCATACCAAAAGAAAATGAAATGGATAATGAGATTTCAGCAGCTAATGCTGTTTTTGTTGAAAATAGATTTATGGATATGCAGGATTTTGAATCAGCTATGGCATTACAAAAAATATTGTTGGATGGTAAAAATAACCTCGTATCTTTGTATAAATGTATGTTAATGTGTAATAATATATATTGTGATATACTTGAAAATGGGAGGAGTGCAGAATGTAAATATTTCGAGGATGAAAATTTTGCAGTTTTTTTAAAGAAAATGAGAAAATTTCCTGATGTTATCAGGACTATGTATGCAAAAACACTTGTAATAGACGGGGACATTGAAGGCAGCGAAAAGATACTAAAGAAGTTTGAAAAAGTTTCAAAAACTTTTCCAGTAAAGGTTTCTATTGAGTCTGAGAGAGAGCTAATTGAAATTATTAGAAATAAATATTTGGATAAAATCGAAAGCTTAGATTATGACGGAGGAGAAAATGGGTATAATTACGACAGCAAGTAGAGTTTGGCTTACTAGAACATTTAAGCCATTTGCTTTTAAAAATGAATATGATAATACTCTAAAGTATTCAGATTGTAAGAATATGGGGTTGTACGTGCACATACCTTTTTGCAAACAGATATGCTCATTTTGTCCATATTGTAAAGAGATTTATGATGATAAAAAATGCAATTCTTATATTGATTCTCTGATAGAGGAGATACATTTAGTGGGCAAGGGATTGTCTGAAAAAAAGGTCGTCACAAGCTTGTACTTTGGAGGAGGAACACCTTCGCTTGCAAAGGATAGATTGAAAGAAATAATTGATACACTGAAATTATATTATATTATTACAGAAGGAATAGGTATTGAGTTACATCCAGATACTATAGATGTAGAAACTCTCAAAATAATAAAAGATGCAGGTGTAAACAAAATAAGTATCGGAATACAGTCATTTAGTGAAAAGTATCTGTCAGTTTTGGGAAGGCGAAATTTTGATATTGAAAAAATGAAAGAGTCATTAAAGGCAGTTGATTTCGAAACTGTATCAATGGATTTTATTTTCGCACTCCCAGAACAAACTATAGATGATTTGATATCAGATATTGAGACAGCTTTTAATATAGGTGCAAATCACATTGCTATTTATCCATTCATTGATTTTTCGTTTACAGATTCGAAGTGTAAGCCTATGAAGAAGAAAGAAAAGAGAAGACTGTTAGACCAAATTACTCTTTATTGTGAATCTAAGGGATATAGACGTGACTCAATTTGGACATTTTCAAATGATGACAATGCTGGTTATTCATCAATGACAAGGGATAATTTTCTTGGTTTTGGCTGCTCAGCTACAACGCTAATAGATGACCAGTTCAAAATTAATACATTTTCAGTAGAAGAGTATTCAAATAGAATAAAAGAACATAAGTTACCAACATCCCTTACTGTAAGATTTGTAAAAAGGCAGAGAATGATATATTATTTATTTTGGACAGCATATAGTACGAAGATAAATATTGGCAAATTTGAGGAGTTTTTTAAGGTACCACTTAAAAAAATGTATGGCTTTGAACTTTGGTTAGCAAAAATTTTCGGTTTCTTGACTGAAGAAAGTGGTGAGTATAAAATGACTTTAAAAGGGGCTTTTTACTATCATCATTATGAGAATTATTACACGTATTCGTACATAGATCAGATGTGGAGTACAATGAAAAATAATGCTTTTCCAGAAAAAATAGATATTTAGTCGATAAAAAAAGTAAGATTAAAGGAAGTGAGATAGATGGATAATAAAGATAGACCATTCATATATAAAATAAAAGATTTTGTAAAAAAACACTACTATAAGGGCGTTGCTATAGGTATAGTAGGAATACTATTGTTACTTATTGTATCTTTCTTTAAAATATCATATCCAAGTATATGGTTCACTATTTTAGTACCAATATCATTTATATTAATACTGACAGCGTTAGTATTGATTTTTACAAAAATAATATTTGATATTATAGAAAGTTTTATAAATGCTGATATAATTGGAGGGATAATATTAGTAGCTATTTTGGTATTAATGCTTTGGAAATTTTTCTAGAGTTAAAACTCGGCTAAGATGTCCCCCTCCTCTAAACAAAGTGTAGGTGGCGGGTACATTTTGGATCTTCAGGCGGTGTGAGCATATCTCGCATCGTTGAAACGCTTATGTCGAATTTTTAGCTAAAGCTAAAAATTCCTTGAGATTTGTCTTG
>JBDHVM010000036.1:0-9213 GCA_039809725.1 Peptostreptococcus sp. | reverse complement strand
ACACAGAAGTTAAGCTCTTTAGCGCTGAAGGTACTTGATGGGAAGCTGTCTGGGAGAATAGGACGTAGCCACGTGAACTAAAACTCTAGCATATTGCTAGAGTTTTTTTGATATACAAAAAATATTATTTCTTGTTATAACTCGTAGAAATTATTAGACTTATTGAAAATTAAAAGAATAAGAATCAATCAAAATGAATCTATTAATAATATGATATAATAATACTATGTAAATCAAAAAAAATGACAATATATAATAAAGATATAAAAACAGATAAGTAAAATTGATAGGTGGAAAATGAATAGAGAGTTAAAAAATATAGAAAGATAAAAAATATAGAAGGATAAAAAATATAGAAAGATAAAAAATATAGAAAGATAAAAAATATAGAAAGATAAAAAATATAGAAAGATAAAAAATATAGAGAGTTAAAAAATATAGAGAGTTAAAAAATATAGAAAGATAAAAAATATAGATAAAACAAAGGAGGTCAGTATGGGCGTTAGCTTTATTACTGGTAGGATGGGTTGCGACAAAACAGGTAAACTTTTAGATTTATGTTTTGAGGAAGCTAAGAAAAAAAATAATAAACCTATATATATTTTAGTACCTGAAAAGAATACTTACGAAATGGAAAAAAGGTTAAGTGACAGATTTCTAATAGATGAAGATCCGTATTTTAGAATTAGAGTAGTAAGTTTTTCTACACTTAGCAAGATAGTGTTTACAGAGGTTGGGGGTCTTAAAGAAACCAAATTGACAAACAGCGCTAGGAGTATGCTTATTTACAAAGCTATTGAATCTGCGTCAAACGAACTGAAGATATTTAAACATAGTCATTCTGGAGTTGGTATTGTAAATAAGCTGATGGATATTATTATCGAGTTTAAGCAGAATAATATGACTGTTGATACAGTAAGATCAATGGCAGATACGGTTGAAGATGTATCTTTGAAACAAAAGATTTCTGACTTAGCAAGGGTTTATGAAGAATATGAAACTTTGGTCGATGTAAAATATGTTGATACAGAAGACAGACTAGTATCATTTTCTAATAAATTAGAGCATTTTGAATCTATAAAAGGTGCTACAGTATTTATTGCTGAGTACACTGGTTTTACTCCAATTCAATATCGAGTGATTGAAAAAATAATTACCTATTCAAAGGATGTATACTTTTCCCTAGTTACAGATTTATACAACTTTAATTCAAGGACAGGTGTATTTGCAAAGACGAATACTACTTTTGTTAAAATAAATGAGTTTTGTCAAAAAAATGGTATAAAGAGAAACAAAGATATTTATATGCAAGCTTGTGAGTACTACTTAAACGATGAGTTAGAATTTTTGGAAAAAAATATTGATAAATACAACCCGAAAGTATTTGAAGGAGTACAGTTAAAAAATACCGAAAAAGATGCTGAAATAAATACAGAAATAAATACAAATAAAAATACTAGCATAAATACAAACATAAATACAAACATAAATACAGAAAAGGGTGTTAATATTTTAGAGTTTGAAAATAATCACAAAGAGGTTGAATTTGTGGCAGATGAAATTGTCAGGCTTGTTAGGGATAATGGATACAGATATAACGAGATAACTGTTGCTACAAGAGACTTTGATAGTTATTCATATATTATTAAGTCAATTTTTAACGATTATAATATAGGTTATTTTTTGGATGAAAAAATATCTGCAAAGAACAATCCTATCATAGTTCTTATTCTATCTATTTTAGATATGAAGCAAAAAAACTATTCATATGATTCAGTATTTAGGTATTTAAAAAGTGGACTTATTGATATTGATTTGACTGATATTTCTATGCTTGAAAATTATGTTCTTGCAAATGGAATAAAAGGAAAAAAGTGGTTTGATGAGGTGTGGGATACTCCAATAAAATATAGTGTCGAGATAGATGAAGAAAGCACAGAAGGTTTAGAACACATTAACGAAATAAAAAAAGTCGTTATGGAACCAATTATTACATTGCACGAGTCTTTAAAGGGAAGAAACACTGTCGCTGATATTTGCAGTTATTTATACAATTTTGTAATAGAGATTAAACTACCTGAAAAAATTGAATCTCTTGTTGAGATATTTAAGCAAAAAGAAGATTTATATAAGGCAAAGGAATACTCACAGGTTTGGAATATATTTGTCGATATGTTAGATGAGTTGGTAGAGTATTTGGGAAGTGAATACATTGGTCTTGCAAGATTTATTAAACTGATGGAAGCAGAGTTTGAAGGCTTTGAACTCGGTATTATTCCGCCTGCAAGGGATCAGGTGTTTGTTACAAGTATTGGAAGAATGAAAAACTCTGAAACTAAGGTGATGTTTTTACTTGGAGTAAATGATGGTGTTTTTCCAAAGAGTTCTTCTGATGGCGGTATATTATCAGATAGGGAAAAGTCGAAACTTCTTGAAAAAGGTGTTAAGTTTGATGTAGATGCTTCAAGTAAGGTTTTTGATGAATTGTATTTGGTTTACAAGGCATTTAGTACATCTAGAGAAAGACTATTTGTAACGTATCCAGTAGCTGATTTTGAGGGAAAGGCGTTAAGACCTTCATATATAATAAAGAAACTGAAAAAAATATTTCCAGATTTGAAGGTTAAAAATCCTTCTGTAGAGAAAGAAAGTATGGACTATATCAGTAAACTTGATAAAATATCATCAAAACAGAAATTGTTTGAAGATTTAGTTGTAGAAATGAGAAACTTAAATTCGGAAAATATTGAGATATTAAAAAAAGATAGCACAGATAAAAATAGCACAGATAAAAATAGCATAGATAACAATAGCACAGATAAAAATAGTATTGATAAAAATAGTATTGATAAAGATTGTATTGAAAGAAATACAGACAATCTTATCACAGATAAAAAGGGTTTAAATAAAAATAATATAGATAAAAACTCTGTAATTGATAGGTTTGCTTTTATTGAGTCAGCTCTTAGATTTTTTAGTGACGAAGAAGAATACAGTATAAAATTGGCTGCTCTTAAAGATGCCTCTTTATACAATAATAGACCTTCAAATCTTTCTAAGGATTTTGCAAGTGAATTATACGGAGCTGGATATTTTAGTGTATCAAAACTTGAAAAATACGCAAACTGTCCTTTTTCATACTATATGAATTATGGTTTGAAGCTTCAAGAGAGAAAGCTTTATGAGTTTTCTCCGCTGGAGTCTGGTATTTATGCCCATAAGGTAGTAGATGAGTTTTCAAAGAATGTGTTCCGCGATAATATCGACTGGTCAAATATTGATGAAAAATATATTGAAGATGAAGTAAGAAGAATAGGTGAAAATATTGTTGGGGTAAATAGTGGATATATTTTGGGAAGTTCTCAGAAATATAAGTATGTTCATAAACTATGGAATAGGGATTTGATCGATAGTCTAGGTATTATTTCCACTCAGATTAAGAGGAGTGATTTTAAACCGACAATGTTTGAGTACGATTTTTCTGAGATGCCTTTAAGTTTTAATCTTAAAGATGGAAGGGATATTTCTTTGATAGGAAAAATTGACAGGGTCGATGTATTTAAGGATACTGAGAAGCGAACTGATTATATTAGCATAATTGATTATAAGTCTTCTACCAAAAAACTAGATCTAAATTCAATTTATGCTGGAGTTCAAATGCAGTTATTTCTGTATATGGAGGCGATTATTTCTGGATACGAAAAGAAGTTCTTTAAAGAAATATCTAATAGGAAGAATGAAAATATAAAGGTGTTTGATGATTTAAAAGAACATAAACTAAAACCTGCAGCACTTTTATATTCAAGACTTACAAATAAACAAAAGTCATTTGATAATTATAGCGTGGTGGATGAGCTCTCAGGTGAAGAACTTGAAACAGCGGCCTTAAAAGAAAATAAGTTAAATGGATACGTTGTCTTAGACAAGGATATTTTGTTACATCTTGATAATACTTTAGATGAGTACAAATTAAAGTCTGAGTTGTTGCCGATTACACTTGCATCTAAAGGTCAAAAAATTTCATCAAACACCAAGGGACTTTCTGAGGAAGATTTTAATGCTGTAAGAGAGTTTCTTCTAAACAAGGCTAAGGACTTGTGTGAAGAAATTTATTCGGGAAACATAGATATTAAACCTATAAAAATGAAAGCAAGCAAACCTTGTGATTATTGTAGTTATAAGTCTATTTGTCAGTTTGATATTCGCCTTAAAGGAAATAAATACAATAATGTTAGGGTATATACTTCTAGTGAGGCTAGGGCAGAAATTTTGCCACTCATGAAGGTTTATAATAACAAGAGAAGAGGTGGAGATGATGGGCAATAAATGGACAAAACAGCAACAAGCTGTAATAGATAATAGAGGGTCAAATTTGTTGGTATCAGCTGCTGCTGGATCTGGAAAGACCGCCGTTCTAATTGAGAGAATAATAAGGCTGATTCTTGACAAAGAAAACCCAATTGATATAGATAGGCTACTTGTAGTTACTTTTACGAAAGCAGCTGCCTCTGAGATGAAGGAGAGGGTATCTCTAGCAATAGAGAGAGAACTTGAAAAAAATCCCGATGATGAACATTTACAAAGACAGATGAATCTACTACCCATGGCTGATATATCAACTATTAGCTCATTTTGTGGGAATGTTGTAAAAAATAATTTTCACTTAACCGATTTGGAGCCTAATGTAAGTGTGGCAGATCCGACAGAGGTTGAGCTAGTTGCATCAGAGGTTATAGATGAACTATTTGAGGAACTATACGAAAATGATGATGAAAAATTTTTGATGCTTGTGGATTGGTATGCTGAAAGAAACAAAGATAGTGGACTTTCAAATATTATTCTGTCTATAAATAAATTTATAGGGTCATCTCCGTATCCAGATTTATGGCTTGAAAATTCAGCGGAAATGTTTAACAACGAGAAAGTATCGGATGAAAAACTAATTGATGACTATCTATATGAAATTGCAGTTGATGTTAGAATATCACTATTGTATGAGATGATTTATTTAATAGATGTGGTTAGACAGATTGATGAGTATGATGGTCTGAATAAATTCAGAAATTATATAACAGGGCCTCTTGATGTAGCTATTAAGGTGTGTGAGTTGATATATATATTTATCGACGTACCGAGTGCTGACAATTGGGAATATATAAGAAAAGAAGCCTTTGTATTTTTAAATTCAAAAAGAGATAGACGTAGTGGAAGTAACAAAGAACCTGCAAAGTCATTTTACAACGAAAAAAAAGATGATGTAAAGGACTCTGTTGATGCAATTGTAAAAGAATTAAAGAGGTTGATGGTTGGTCTTTCGATGCTTAGGAAAGAAAATGACATACTTTATCCATATATGAAGGCTTTGTCTGACTTGACTATGATGTTTAGAGAAAAATTTTCTCAAAAGAAAAGAAAATTAGGTGTAGTAGATTTTTCTGATATTGAACACTATGCACTAAATATTTTGACGAAAGTTGAGAATGATATAATATTACCCTCTGATGTGGCTTTATCCTATAGAGATAGATATGAGGAAGTGTTTATCGATGAATATCAGGATAGTAACAACGTTCAGGAATATATTTTGTCTACAATTTCGAGAGAAGATAGACCAAATCGATTTATGGTGGGAGATGTAAAGCAAAGTATATATAGGTTTAGACAGGCTAAGCCAGAAATTTTTATGAAAAAGTACGAAGAATATGATTTGCGTGAAATATTTTTTGAGAATACTTCTGAGGTGGGGGATAGATCTCATTCTAAGGATAAAAAGATATTATTGTATAAGAATTTTAGAAGTAGGAGCCAAATATTAGAGGGTTGCAATCATATTTTTGGACAAATAATGAGACGTGATACGGCTGAACTTGATTATACAGATGAGGAGAGGCTAAATCCTGGTGCGATTTTTGAAAAATATACAGGAGAAGATGGATTTGTAGGTGGCCCTATTGAAGTGTATCTAGTAGATGAAATCGATGATGATAAAAGCGAAAAAATGGACGACATATATACAGGTGTTGAAGATAAAGGGGAAGTAAGAGACGATTTTGAAAGTACGAGAAATTTCCCTAGAGAGTGTATGAAAATAGGAGAGATAATTCATAATTTGGTAAGAGGTGGAAACGACAAAGATAGATTTAAGGTCTTTGATAACCAAATTGGAGGTTACAGAAATGTTGAGTTTAAAGATATTGTAATCCTTATGAGAGCACCGAATCAGAGGGCAAGCATACTTGAAGATGTACTTTCGCAGATAGATATACCAGTGTATAGCGATAGTGGTGGGGACTATTTTGCTACATATGAGATAGATGTAGTAATGAATTTACTGAAGGTGATCGACAATCCCGTTCAAGATATTCCACTTGTATCAGTAATGAGGTCACCTATTTTCGGTTTTACATCAAAGGAATTAGCATCTATAAGGCTAGTAGATAATAAAGTTAGTTTTTATGAGTCGGTTCTAAAAATTTACAACTGTAAAGATTTTTTGGATACTGATGGAGGAGATGCTAAGGATATTGTGAAAGCTACAGACATCAGAGAAGCTACAGATACAAAAGAAGCTACAGATATTGGGGAAGTTACAAATGTCGGAGAAGATGCAAATTTTGGAGATGTTGCTGATATCAGGGAAGATACAGATATAAATTATAAATACGTAAATGATACATTGATAAATAAAGTTGTCAATATGATAGATACGATAAAAGATTTTTCTGATAAGTCAAAGCTGATGTCGATTGATGAATTTATTTGGCATATACTGAAAAAAACAGGATATTACACTTATGTCGGTATGCTTGAAATGGGAGAACAAAGGCAAAATAATTTAATGCTTTTGTTTGAACGAGCTAGAAACTATGAAAAGACTTCATATAAAGGGCTGTTTAATTTTATTGACTATGTAGAGAGAATAAAGGCTATAGATGGGTTTTCGAGCGTAGATATTGGTGAGGCAAAGTCCATCACTGAAGATGCAAATGTTGTAAGAGTAATGAGTATTCACAAGAGCAAGGGACTTGAGTTTCCTGTTGTAATTGTAGCCAATACGAGCAAAAAGTTTTATATTACACCAGATAATCCAAAACTATCTTTGCATCAGGAAAAGGGATATGGTCCTCAAATTATTGATTTGGAAAAAAAGATTTTGTATAAGAGTATGGCAAAGGAAAAAATTGAGAGAACATACTACTATGAACAAATTGCTGAGGAAATGCGACTATTTTATGTTGCAATGACAAGAGCAAAGGAAAAGCTGATTTTCACAGGTATGCTTAGAGATATAGATTTTTGGATAAGGATTTGGAGTAATATTAGGCGTGATGAAGATGGAAATATCAGTACGAGAGCTATTGTAAGTTCGAAAAATTATTTAGAGTGGATAATGCCGACTATAATAAATCTTAGTCGAAAAGGCAAGTTTACAAATGTATACGGTAACACAGAGTATTACACTGGATATAAGGATTGCAATTGGTATATAGATGTTGAAAATGGAGTAGATCTTTACAATAATTTTAATAGATTATCCGAAAAAGAATTTAGAATTGACAATGAAGAATCGAATGTAGATCTTGATTCTAAAAAGGAGCTTCAAACTGGATATTCTGATATTGATGAAAAAGAGAATATAAAATCTTGTGAAGAGGAAAAAGTAAAATCTTGTGAAGAAAATGCGACTGATGAAAGTTCTTTAGCTGCCAAGGTGATTGATGACGCCCTAGTTTGCAAAAACTATTTAAATGACGAAGTATATGAAGCGATTAAATCAAAGTTTGAGAAGGGATATACTTTCAAATCAAGCGCAAGTAAGCCATCTAGCATATCGGTTTCTGAGGTTAAAAAAATGCTGTCTGAAGATGATGAACTCCATGACAATATGTATTCTAGAAATGTCGTATCAAATTTGAAAGTTCCAAATTTTAAACACGATGGCGATGAAAAAATGGAGTTTAATGCTGCAGAGAGAGGAACTATCTTCCATTTAGTGATGCAACTATTTGATTTTCAAAAAATATCAGAAAATATGTCGAATGTAAATAATGAACTGAAACGTCAAATTGAAGACTTTGTTGATAGGGATTTGATTAGCGTTGAAGAGTCAAAAACAATTAATTTACTTTGGATTGAAAGATTTGTAAAGTCAGATATTTTTGGAAAAATTGTTGCTTCTAGTAAAAATAAAACTCTATATAAGGAAAAAGCTATAAATTATAGTATAAAGATAAATGAAATATACAAAAACGAAGAAATACCAGATTCTGAAAGACTTATGTTAGTCGGTATAATAGATTTATTTTTTGAAGACGAAAATGGAGATATAGTCCTATTGGATTATAAGACAGACTTTGTTAATGATGAGAATATTGAAGAGGTTGTATCCAGATATGATATACAACTTGACTTGTATAAGAATGCATTAGAAGAAATATCTGGGAGAAAAGTATCGAAAAAGTATATATATTTATTCAGTGTAGGTAAGCTTTACGAATATAAATAGATTAAAGTGTTTGTATATGGCAAGCTTGCTCTAAAACCATTTAGGGTAAGCTTGCAAATAAAAAGACGAATAAAGTAAAAAAAAGCTATAAACAACAAAAAAACTATAAATAACAAAAAAGCTTTAAATAATAAAAAAGCTATAAATAACAAAAAAGCTATAAATAACAAAAAAGCTTTAAATAACAAAAAAGCTTTAAATAATAAAGATAGCAAAAAAATAAAGAAAGTTTTAATCAATAAAGATAGCAAAAAAAATAAAGAAAGTTTTAAGCAATAAATAAAACTTTGAACAATAAAGAAAGATAAAAGGAGGCTATATGAGAATTATTCATACTTCCGATTGGCATCTTGGAAAGAATCTTGAAGGATTTTCAAGAATGGAAGAACAAATAAAGTTTTGCGAGGATTTTATAAAACTTGTAGAGGAAAAAAATGCTGATTTGGTATTGATTGCTGGGGATATTTATGACAATTCAAATCCACCAGCATCAGCCGAAAAGCTTTTTTATGATACTATAAATAAGATTTCAAAAGAAGGCAGGAGATGTGTCTTTGTAATCTCGGGCAATCACGACAATCCAGATAGACTAGAATCTGTCATTCCACTTGCGATAGATAAGGGAATTACGATACTTAGCTACCCAATGAGTGAGGCAAAAAAAGGAAAATTTGATAATTTTGAAGTGATTGAAAGTAAAGAGGGTT
>JBDHVM010000035.1:0-9216 GCA_039809725.1 Peptostreptococcus sp. | reverse complement strand
GTAGGTGAAAAATTAAACCCTGAGATGCTTAACATTGAAAAAGACAATTTGAGAGATGAAATAAATTCAAGTATAAATGATAAAAGAAACTATGCAAATATTAGGTGTGTTCAGGAAATGTGTTCTAAAGAATTGTACTCAATTAACCAAACTGGATATATAGAAGATTTAGAAGAGATTACATCTGAAGATATGCTTATTGCTTATAAGGATTTTATTGAATCTTCGAATATATACATATTGATTGAAAGTGATATTGAAGAGAATAAGATAAAAAAAATATGTGAAGAAAAATTTATTTTTCCAAGAAAAAATGTTCAGAAAAGAACTAGGGAAGAATATGACATAACACCAGAAAAAGTGAACTATGTAAATGAACATATAGGCACAAATCAAGGAAAACTTGTAATAGGGTGTAGAACAGGCGTTGATTATAAGGATTTTGACAGGTACTATAGCTTCATGGTTGGAAATAGCATATTTGGAGGAGGACCACATTCGAAATTATTTAAAAATGTCAGAGAGAAAGAAAGTATCTGTTACTACGCTTCATCTAATATAGAAAAGTGTAAAGCAATAATGTTGGTAAGTTCTGGTATTGATGTTGAAAATTATGATAAAGCACTTAATCTAATAAGAATCGAATTAGAGGCTGTAAAAAATGGAAAATTCTCTGATTTGGAATTGGAAAACGCAAAAAAGAGTATAATAAATACACTAAAAACTGTGAATGACTCTATTTCAGGTGAGTCAGATTTCGTATACAATCAATATGTGAGTGAAACAGATCTTACATTAGATGATGTTGCAATGTATATTGAAAAAGTGACAAAAGAAAGTATTATAGAGTCAATGAAGGGTATAAAAGAAGATACGGTATTCTTTTTAAGTTAGTTTTACTAACTGATGGAGTTTTTGTATTGGAAAGGATACTCAACGGAGGAAACCAATGAAAAAAATATATAATGATGTAATAAAAGAGGCTGTTTTTTATGATGTATTAGAAAATGGACTGGAAGTGTATTATATTCCCAAAAAAGGCTTTGTCAATAAATATGCAGTTTTAGGTGTTGATTTTGGTTCAAACGACCTAGAATTTATTCCTATCAACGAAGACAAACGCATTAAGGTCAATGAAGGTATAGCACATTTCTTGGAACATAAGATGTTTGAACAACCAGATGGAAGTAATGCTTTTGAGAAATTTTCTGAATTTGGAGCAAACGCAAATGCTTTCACAAGTTTTAATATGACTGCATATTTATTCTCTACAACAGAGAATTTTTACGAATCACTAACTCACTTAATTGAATATGTACAAACTCCTCACTATACAGATGAAAATGTTGAAAAAGAAAAGGGGATAATCGCCCAAGAAATAAAAATGTATGAAGATGACCCTAGGTGGAATGTAAACAATAATTGTTTAAAGGCTATGTATGTCAATCATAATGTGAGAGTTGATATTGCAGGTACAGTAGAAAGTATTTATAAAATAACTCCTGAAGAATTGTATAAATGCCATAGAACTTTTTACAATCCATCAAATATGAAGTTATTTGTAATTGGTGATCTAGACGAAGAAACGATTATGAATACCGTAAATAATGCCAATAACGACAGTATCGATTATGAAAAAAATATAATTAGATTTCAAAAAGAAGAACCACAACGTGTAAATCAGAAACTTATTATAGATGAATTTACAGTTTCAATGCCACTTTTTTATATTGGATATAAAGATACATTTAAAAAAATGACACCAAAGGAAGCTCTAAAAAAAGAAATCTCCTCGGATATACTTTTTGATATAATATTCTCAGAAAGTGGAGAATTACATCAAGAATTGTATAACGAAGGTCTTATTACAGGCCCAATATATGGAGGGTATTTATCTCAAAAGGATTACGCTTATGCTATTGCATCAGGTGTGTCAAGAGAACCACTTGAAGTGAAGAAGAGGGTAGATAATTATATTGCTTCCATAAGGAATAAAAAGATAGACTTAGAAGAATTTAAAATCAACAAAAAGAAGAAAATTGGGTCATTCCTAAAATCTTTTGATGCTATTGAATATTTGGCAAATAATTTTTTAAGCTATATGTTTTCAAATAATATAAATTTTTTAGACTATCTTGAAGTACTTAAAAGCATAGAGATAGAGGATATTAATGAAAGATTGGGAGAATTTTTCTTAGATGAATATAGTGTTCTTTCAATTGTAAATCCAAAGGGAAAATAATAGGAGGGGTAGTTTGAATAGAGTTTCATTTTCGATTTTTGGTATAGATATAATGTGGTATGGTGTTTTGATAGCAATCGGTATGGTTTTGGCTACGCTTATTTCTGCAAAAGAGTCAAAACGACTAGGATTAAAAGAAGATAGTGTTATTGATTTGATGCTTTTTATCATTCCAATTGGGATTATTGGCGCAAGGCTTTACTATGTAATTTTTAGCTGGGATAATTATAATGGAAATATAATGGAAATAATAAATATTAGAGGTGGTGGACTTGCAATACATGGTGGCATATTAGCAGGGATTATAACGACAGCTATATATTGCAAAATTAAAAAGTTGAATTTTTTCAAAATAGCAGATATTGTTATTTTAGGTGTGCCACTTGCACAATCAATAGGAAGATGGGGGAACTATATTAATGGAGAGGCTCATGGTGGACCAACAAATCTTCCATGGGGCATAATTGTTGACGGACAGAAGGTTCACCCGACATTTCTGTATGAATCTATATGGGATTTGCTACTGTTTGTACTTATTTTTTCTTGTAGGAAAAATAAAAAATATGACGGTTTTTTACTATCAACCTATCTTGTGATTTATTCATTAGGAAGGTTTTTTATCGAAGGACTGAGAACGGATTCTTTAATGTTTGGGCCAATTAGAATGGCTCAGTTTATTAGTCTTATAGGTATAGTTGTAGGCCTTATACTACACTTTGTATTAAAAAGAAGGAGAAGCAATGGAGTTTAATCATGTTTCTGTATTGTTAAATGAGTGCATAGAAAATCTTAACATAAAACCCGATGGATTCTACGTTGATTGTACAATGGGTGGTGCTGGACACAGCAAAGAAATTGCGAAAAAACTATCCAAAGATGGCAAGCTAATCTGTTTCGATCAGGATATAAATGCAATTAACATTGCAAAAGAACGACTAAGTGAATTTGAAGACAGGGTAATACTTATTCATAGTAATTTTGAAAATATAAAAGAAGAGTTAGAAAAAATTGGTATAGAAAGTATTGATGGAGTTTTGGCAGACTTAGGAGTTTCTTCGCATCAGCTTGATGAAGCATTCAGAGGTTTTTCGTATATGAATGATGCACCTTTGGATATGAGAATGGATGATAGGTCTAAAATGTCTGCATGGGATGTAGTAAATACCTATAGTGCTGATGAATTACACGAAATAATAAAGAATTATGGAGAAGAAAATTGGGCAAAGAGGATAGCACAATTTATTGTAGAAGCAAGAAATGAAAATGAAATAAATACAACATTTGAATTGGTGGAAATAATAAAGAAGGCTATACCTAAAAAAGCCAGAATTGACGGACCACATCCTGCAAAACGTACTTTTCAAGCGATTAGAATAGAAGTTAATAATGAACTGGGTGTAATAAAAAAAATGATAGATGATTCAGTTTCTATGTTAAACAAAAAAGGAAGAATATGTATAATCACATTCCACTCATTAGAAGATAGAATTGTGAAAAATGAGTTTAAACAATTGAGTTTAGATTGTATCTGTCCACCTGAGTTAATTTTTTGTGCGTGCGACAAGAAAAGCGAAATAAAAATAATAACTAGAAAGCCTATACTACCAACTGATAAAGAGGTTGAAATTAATCCTAGATCAAGAAGTGCAAAATTAAGGGTAGCAGAGAAGAAGTAAAACTGTTATTATAGTATAGGTTGAAAAAAAGTACTACACCGAGTATTTAGGAGGAAGAAATGATTTTATTGACAGTTGAAGATATTTTAAACTCAACGCAAGGACGTCTATTAAAAGGAAAAAATAATAATATTATAGATAATATTGTAATAGATAGTAGAGAGGCAAATGAAAACTCTCTATTTATTGCGATTAAAGGTGAAAGTCAAGATGGACACAAGTACATTCAGTCTGCTTATAAATTGGGTTGCAAGAATTTTATAATCAGCGACGAGATGTATATTTCAGATGATATTGAAGAGAGCAATATTGTACTTGTGACTGATACTGAAATTGCAATGGGTGATATAGCAAGACACTACATGACTTTTTTTGATATACCTATAATTGGAGTTACAGGAAGTGTAGGAAAGACTACTACTAGAGATATGGTCTACTCTGTAGTCTCTCGCAAATTTAAAACACTGAAGAATGAAAAAAATTATAATAATCAGTTTGGAGTTCCACTTACTGTTTTTAATCTTGACAAATCACACGAGTGTGCTGTAATTGAAATGGGAATGTGCGGCTTAGGCGAGATAGATTATTTAGCAAATATAGTAAAACCTAATATTGCTGTTATTTCAAATATTGGAACATCACATATAGAACTGTTAGGTTCACAGGAAAATATATTTAAAGCTAAGATGGAAATCACAAATTATTTCAATCAAAATTCAAGACTTATTGTAAATGGTGATGATTTATGGTTATATAAAGTGTTCAATAAATCAAATAATTCGTACTGTGAAAATGAAGATTATAGTGTTTACTCCTTTGGTAAAGCGAGCTATAATACTATTTTCTTAAAAAAATACAAGACTATAGAAAATACAAGTACTTTTTTCACAGTTCATATAGATGGAGATGACGTTGACTTTGAAATACCAACAATGGGTGAACATAATGTATATAATGCTATGTCTGCAATACTTGTAGGCTTGAATTTAAAAATGAGTATTGAAGAAATAAGACTAGGCTTATTAGACTTCAAGCCGACAAAAGATAGACAAAATATTGTGAAAACTGATGAATTTGTGTTGATAAATGATGTATACAATGCAAGTCCTGATTCTATGGTGGCATCACTTAAAGTTTTGTCATTATATAAAAACAGAAGAGTTGCCATATTAGGGGATTGTCTCGAAATGGGGAGTTTTGCAGAAATAGGTCATAGAAGAGTAGGTAGAGAGTCGATAGGAAAAGTAGACTTGCTAGTAACGATAGGAGAGGATTCTGAATTTATCGGAATTGAAGCTATGGAAAAAGGATTTGATCTTAGTAAAGTTTTCCATTTTAAAAATAAGGAAGATGCTATCTTGTATCTACCAAAAATACTAAAAAAAGAGGATGTAATTTTATTAAAAGCTTCAAGGGGAATGCACTTTGAAGAGGTTGTTGAGTATTTGGAAGGAGGGATTAAATGTTAGGATTAAGAAATTTAACTATTACAACTTTGATTGCTTTTGTTCTTGTCATGGTTATGGGTCCAATATTACTTCCATTACTTCACAAGTTCAAATTCGGACAAACTGTCAGAGATGACGGACCGCAGACACATTTAGCAAAAACTGGAACGCCTACAATGGGTGGAGTTATGCTTATTATTTCAATTTTAATAACGACAATACTTCGCTCTAAATTGAATTCAGATGTATTTATGGCACTATTATGTATGTTGGGATTCGGCGTGGTAGGCTTACTTGACGATTATGTAAAAATAAAAAAAGAAAGATCTCTAGGCCTTACGCCTATGCAAAAAATAATAATGCAGGTATTGTTGGCTGTAGTAATAAGTGTATATAGATATAAAACAATAGGTCAGGGAGATCAATTTATTATTCCCTTTATTAACATAGGATTAAGTGTAGGTATTTTATATATCCCTATTATGGTAATAATAATATTAGGTACGGTAAATGCAGTGAATTTGACTGATGGATTGGATGGTCTTGCGAGTGGTATAACAGCAATCGTATCAATGTTCTTTTTGATTTTTGCATTTGCAGTAGTAAATAACTCAGAGATTTCACAACTTTCTGCAGCTACATTGGGGGCTTGTCTAGGCTTTCTTTGGTTCAATGTAAATCCTGCAAAGGTATTTATGGGGGATACGGGCTCAATGGCACTGGGAGGTGCAGTTGCGGCTTTTGCTATTTTTACAAATTCTGCACTGATTATACCAATAGTTGGTGGCATTTATTTTGCTGAAGCACTTTCAGTAATTATTCAGGTTTTGTATTTTAAGAAAACTAGAAAAAGAATTTTTAAAATGGCACCCTTACACCATCATTTTGAACAATGTGGTTGGCCTGAAACTAAGGTAGTTTTTATTTTTTGGATTGTTTCGGTGGTGCTAGCATTAGTAGGAGTAATTGCTCTATTTAGTTAGAACAAATAGAATAATATAAGTAATCATATTAAAGACTGAAACGACTTAAAAGTTGTATTCGGTCTTTTTGTATTATTAAAAAGCCTATAAGAAAACTACAAACAAATTTATGTTAAAGTGTGTTATAATATAATAGGTTTAATATAAAAAAGAATTCAACAAAATTGATAAGAGGTGAAAATATTGTTTTCAAAAAATAAAGTGTTGGTTATTGGTTTGGCAAGATCAGGGATCAATTCTGCATTGTTTTTGGCAAAAGAAGGTGCAGATATTTTAATTAGTGATTCAAAGTCTCAAGAACAGTTAGCTGAAATAATAAATGACTTAGATAAATTTGATAACGTAAAATATATTTTGGGAAGAAACCCAATGATAGATGAAGTGAAAGATATAGACTTTGCAGTTGTATCACCAGGAGTTCCACTAGAACTAGAGTATATTACTCAATTAAAGTCAATGGGTATTTCAGTGATTAGCGAAATTGAATTAGCATATAAAGTTGCTGTGAAAAAAGGCGTATCATTTATTGGAATTACTGGGACTAATGGAAAAACAACGACAACATCAATATTGGGAGAGATAATAAAGGCTTCTGGAAAAGAGACATATGTTGTAGGGAATATCGGCAACCCTGCGATTAAGGCAGTGGATGAAGCTAGTGAAAACGCAGTGCTTGTAACTGAATTATCGAGTTTTCAATTAGAGAGTATTGACCTATTCAAGCCAGTTGTTTCAACTGTTTTAAATCTAACCGAAGATCATATGGATAGACATCACACTATTGAAAATTATGCAATGGCAAAGGCTAATATTTTCAAAAATCAGGATAGAGATGATTTTTGCATACTAAATTATGACGATCCTATTACAAGAAAAATGGGTGATGAATGTAGTGCTAGAGTAATTTATTTTTCTGTAAAAAATATTTTACCAAAGGGCATTTACTTAGAAGATGGAGAAATTATAATAAATATAGATAAGAAAATGTCCTTAATGAAGACAAAAGATCTTAGCTTACCAGGAGAACACAATATAGAAAACTGTATGGCAGCCATTGGCGTTGCATTGTCTTTTGGAGTAGATGAGCAAGTAATAAAAGGTGTTTTGATGACATTTAAGGCTGTTGAACACAGGCTTGAGTACGTGAATACAATAAATGGAGTAAAGTATGTAAACGACTCTAAAGGAACAAATCCGGACTCAACAATTAAAGCTGTTCAGTCATATGACCAGCCGATTATATTAATTGCTGGTGGGTATGATAAAGGCAGCGACTTCACAGAATTATTTTCAATTGCCAAAAAATATGTAAGAACAGTTATTGTACTAGGTCAAACATCTGATTTGATATATAAAACAGCAAAAGATGCAGGCATTGAAGAAATATTCAAGGTTGATTCTATTTCTCAAGCTGTGAAAAAAGCATCAGAAGTTGCGGATTTCAATAATGTTGTTCTTCTTTCACCTGCTTGTGCAAGCTGGGGAATGTACAACAACTATGAAGAACGAGGAAACGATTTTAAAAAATGTGTAAGTGAAATAGAAAATGATAGAGAAGGGAAATAATATGAAGGTAATAATATCCGGTGGAGGAACAGGAGGACATGTTTATCCAGCAATAGCGATTGCTAATAAAATTAAAGAGAACAACCCCGAAGCAAAAATATTATTTGTCGGAACAGAAGTTGGTATAGAGTCAGAAATTGTACCAAAATACGGCTATGAAATAGAATTTATAGATGTACAAGGTTTTAGGCGTAAAATTGATTTAGACAATATAAAAAGACTTTTTAAATTTGTAATTTCTTTAGGTAAATCAAAGAAAATAATAAATAAATTTAAGCCAGATATTGTAATTGGAACGGGTGGATATGTAAGTGGATCGGTTGTGCTGAAAGCTTCTAAAATGGGAGTGAAGAGTTGCATACATGAGCAAAATTCTTTTCCAGGTATGACAAATAAAATGTTGGCTAAAAACGTAGATTTAGTAATGACGAGCTTTGAGGATTCTCATATAAGATTTCCTGAATCTACAAGAGAAAAGTTATTTTTGACTGGAAACCCAGTTAGAGATGATATTTTAAAATTAAATAGAGAAGATGCGAGGAAAGCACTTGGTATTCCCATGGATAAGAAGATGGTTTTAGTCGCTGGAGGCAGTGGTGGATCTGAGGAAATAAATGATTCGCTATCAACCTCAATAGATAGGATGATTGAAAAGGATATTGCATTTACAATAGCGACAGGCAAAAACTACTATGAGAAATTTATGAATGAGCATAGTGACAAAAAACTCAATTCATATCAAAAAGTAGTGCCTTATCTTGATGATATGGCAAATAATCTTGTGGCATCTGACCTTGTGGTAGGAAGTGCTGGGGCAATATCAATGGCTGAAATGACAGCGGCTGGAATACCTGCAATTGTAGTACCAAAGGCGTACACTGCAGAAAATCATCAAGAATACAATGCAAAAAGTCTTCAGAGTATAGGTGGAGGAGTTTGCATTACAGAAAAAGAACTATCATCAGATAAACTTGAAAGCGTGATATTCGATTTATTAGGAGATGATGAAAAGTTAAGGGAAATGTCAAAATGTAGTAAGAATTTTGGAAAAAGAGATGCTATTGATATTATATATTCAAAAATAGAAGCGCTGTTAAATAGTTAAAATAATATATATCTAGATGATTATATAAAATAATTTATATTTACAGATTAAAAAAGATTAAGAATAGTTTTGAATTAGATAAAAACAATTTTATATTTTTTATTATATATTGCAGAAAAAAACGTAATTCATTATTAAAAAATTAAAAAAAGTATCACAATTAAGGTTATTTTTACGATATTATAGAATAGATAGA